>CAIPUN010000001.1 GCA_903868245.1 uncultured Sphingomonadales bacterium
AGTCTTCCCACGCATTGTCTGAAAAGATAATCCTCATGGGTGACTAAGCTGACGATCTAAACCTTTCCCAGCTTCAAGCTGATCGATCGATCCACGCAGGCGCGCCGCGTTGCTTGGCGTTGAGAGCAGGTGCAGGGTCTCTTCCACGGCATTCCAGTCCGCCAACGACATCATCACGACTGCCTCAGCCTTTTGCCGCGTCACGACAACCTGTGTGCGGTCGGAAACAACCCGGTCCATGACGCCCTTAAGATTTGCGCGCGCCTCTGTGTATGTCATCACGTCCATCGTCGGGTTTCCTTTTGCTGTCTGGAGCAATATGTACAAATATTTGTACAAATCAAGTTTAAAATTTTGCGGCAGCACAGATTTTTTTAGTCGTAGTTTGCCGCGCAACACACTTGGATATGTCCGTAAATTGGCGTAGCGTTGAAAAACTATCGGGGGGTAGCGAAGAATATGGCCACTGAGGCATCCAAGATTATTGAGTTTAAAGACGCCGGCATGCCGCGGCGATTAAGCCCGGAGGCGAGCCGGATGGCGGCGCTGGAGGCGGCGCGCGACCTGTTGCTTGAGGCGGGGCCGCAGGCGGTTACGTTAAAGGCGGTGGCCGGACAGATCGGGCGGACGCACGCCAATTTGCTGCATCATTTCGGGTCGGCATCGGGGCTCCAGCGGGCGCTGGCGGCCTATATGGGCGAAAATATCTGTACTAAGGTCGCCGAGGCCGTCATCCAAATGCGTGGCGGCGTAATGACACCGGATGAGCTTGCAGATTTAATCTTTGACCAGTTCGATCGCGAGGGCGCGGGCGCGCTCGCGTCTTGGATGCTGCTGTCCGGTAATGAGGACGCGCTCGACCCTATTGTCGAGGCAATCCACAAGCTGGTGGATGAAATTGCTGAAGACGGCCACGCCGACACATCGCTGCATGAGCTGACACTTGAGATGGTGCTGATGGCGCTGGGCGATGCTTTATTGGGTGGGCCACTGTCCGCGGCGCTTGGTTTGCCGCGCGAGGCGGGAAGGCAGATTGCAGGCCGAAAGCTGGCGGCCGCATTCAATGAAATGCAGGCGCAGTTGAAGCCCTCAACTTAGGACGCGGCGCCATAATATTGCCGATACCAGTCGGCGAACTTTTGCAGACCCTCGGCCAGCATGACCTTTGGCTTATACCCCGTGAGCGCATGTAGCTTCGACACGTCGGCATAGGTGGCAGTGACGTCGCCCGGTTGCATTGGCCGCATGATCTTCGTCGCCTCGCGGCCAATCGCCCTTTCAAGCGTCTCGATCATCTCCATCAAGCCAACCGGATGGCTGTCGCCAATGTTCAAGACCCTATGTTCGCCCCGCGCGGGCGGATGGTCAAGCGACCCGATGATGCCGTCGACAATGTCATCAATATAGGTGAAGTCGCGCGCCATGTGGCCATTGCCGTAAACCTCAATCGCCTCGCCGCGCAGTATTTTTTGCGTGAAACTGAAATAGGCCATATCGGGCCGTCCCCATGGGCCGTAGACGGTGAAGAAGCGCAGGCCCGTCTGCGGAAAGCCATAAAGTTTGGCATAAGACTGGCTCATCAATTCGCACGCGCGCTTGGTCGCGGCGTAGAGCGACACAGGGTCGTTGGCGGGCTCATCTTCCTTAAAGCCTGCGCCGCCTATTGGCTTGTCGCCATAGACCGAGCTCGACGAGGCGTAGACGAGATGCTCAAAACCCTCGGCGTGCCGACACGCCTCCATCACCGACAAATGGCCCGCCAAGTTGGACCGTTCATAGGCGAAGGGGTTCTCGAGGCTGTAGCGGACGCCCGCCTGCGCCGCGAGATGCAAGACGCGCACGATATTATTGTCGCGAACCAGTGCCTTCATCTTGTCGGCATCGGCGATGTCGAGGCGTTCAAAGGCGAAGCTGTTTATCCCCGCAAAGGTCGCGAGCCGCGATTCTTTCAAGGCGGGGTCATAATAGTCATTGACGATGTCGACGCCAATGACGCGCTCGCCCCGCGCCAATAGTCTGTGCGCGACGGCGTGGCCTATAAAGCCCGCGGCGCCTGTTACGAGGATGGGTGTATGTTGGATCGAGATCATAGTGTTAATGGGGGCGGCTTCTGGCTGGCGGCCGTTACGCCGCCTGAAGCAATTCAGCGACATGCTCAGGCTCGGCCTCAATGACGCGCAGATACGCACGCACGGCTGCCGGCGGCAATGTTCTACCAATTTCATACTGCCGTATGTTGGCCAGTGGGATCGCGTAACGCTCGGCAAACTCTGCCTGCGAAAGTCCAAGTCTAGTCCGCAGTTTCCTAATACGTCGCCCCATTAGGCCCCGCTCAAGACCTGCCGCACTGACTGCGCCATCATCGCGATCGGTCGGATCAGCTGGAATAGCTATGATAGCTTCTTTGTTCACTATTGTTACTCCTTCGTACCGAGAGAAACCTAACCACATCTCCGCGATAAACGTGTATGGCCGTCCACAACTTGTCGCCAATAAGGCCGATCGCCTTGTAGCGCTCCTCCCGATCCTGCTCTCTAATTGTAGGCACAATTAGCACGTCATGATCGTCAAATATTATGGCACCGAGGGCAAGACCAACACCGTGCCGGGCGATATTGGCGGCGTCTTTCTCGGTGTCGAACTCGATTTTCACCACCTGTGACTATGTTATTTACATAGTTTTGTCAACTAAAAGCTTCCTTGCCGCGCAAGCGTGTCAAAACTGCACTCAATATGGAGTGGCCCGCTAAACCGCCAAATTATCTATCAACCGCGTCTTGCCCATCTTTGCCGCCGCCAGCAGCCGCGCTGGCCTGCCGTCGAAATGTTGGAGTTCCTCTAAGGTCACGGCATCCGCCAGCGCAAAATAATCCACCCGCGCAAAGCCGGCGGCGAGGATGTCTGCTGAGGCCTTGGCAAGCGTTCGCCCCAGGTCATCGCCTGCACGGATCTGCGCCGCTGCTTGGGCCAATGCATGCGGCAAAGCCAAAGCCGCCGCACGTTCTTGCGTGGTCAAATAGGCATTGCGCGATGACAGAGCGAGGCCATCGGCGTCACGCACGATTGGCACGCCCAATATCTCCAAATCGAAATCCAGGTCGCGGGCCATCTGCCGGATGACCGCCAGTTGTTGGAAATCCTTTTCCCCGAAAAGCGCAACATCGGGCTGCACCTGATTAAACAATTTGGCGACCACTAGCGCGACGCCGTCAAAATGCCCGGGCCGCGCCGCGCCGCAATAAGCGTTGCTGGGGCCATCGACATGCACTTCGGTTGCAAAGCCTGGCGGATACATCGCAGCCACTTGCGGCGCCCATAAAATCTCGACACCCGCCGCGCGCAGTAATTCGGCGTCACGCTCCATCGTGCGGGGATAAGCGTCGAGATCCTCATTCGGCCCAAATTGTGTAGGGTTGACGAATATCGACACAATCACCGCATCGGCATGCCGCCGCGCCTCTTTGACCAGCGCCATGTGCCCGTCATGCAGTGCACCCATGGTCGGGACCAACGCGACACGCGGCTTAACCTTACGCAGCGCCGAAATATGCTGCCGCAATGCGTCAAGCTGATTGATGGTTTGCACGTCCACGTCGCCTTGTTTATTGGCCTTTGTTGAACCCGCCTATGCGGGAGGGTACAGCGACAATTCAAGGCAAATGTCGCCGCGGACAATATTTGGGGC
>CAIPUN010000002.1 GCA_903868245.1 uncultured Sphingomonadales bacterium
AGCACCCCAGATATGGTCCATCGTATAATGTCCGCTCAACCGGCCCGCCATGATGATGGCAACGCCGCCCAAACCCGCCAGCGACGCCCAGATCGCCTCTTTACCAATGGTTTCTTTCAACATTACGGCGGCAAGATATAGCGCAATGACCGGCGCGATGAAGCTCAGACCAATGGCTTCTGCCAAAGGCAACTTCGTGAGCGACCAGAAAAAACTGACCGCCATCACCGCGACGACGATGCTGCGCCAAAGATGGATTTTCAGCAGATATACTGGCGGCCATTTTTGCCGCGTGCCGACGAACAAAACGCCCATCAACAACGCACCAACGGTGTTGCGCCACATCACCGCATTATACGCGCCGATGGAGAGCGCCAGATCCTTCATCGCCGCGTCCATCAGCGAAAAGGTTCCAACGCCCGCCGCCGCCACCATGAATGGGACAAAGGGGCGCGGGTGCAATTCAGCCATGGCTAAATGCTATGCGCCGCAAGGTCCGTCAGGGCATCGCCATCGACCCGGTACACCGTCCATTCGTCCATCGGCGTTGCGCCCAGCGCCTTATAGAAATCAATGGCGGGCGTGTTCCAGTCGAGCACGGACCATTCGAGCCGTGCACAATCGCGTTCGACCGCAAGCGCCGCAAGCCGGCCCAGCAACGCCTTACCAAGCCCCGACCCACGCGCATCTGGCCGGACGAACAAATCCTCCAGATAGATTCCGGGTCGTCCTTCGAAGGTTGAGAAATTGTGGAAGAACAGAGCAAAGCCCTCCGCCACATTGTCGATCTCGCCGATCAGAACCTCAGCATAAGGCCGCGGTCCAAACAGCTTTTGTGCCATCACCGCTTCATCAAAACGCACGGCATGCGCCAACTTTTCATATGCCGCGAGGTCGCGAATGAACTGCCCGATCAGCGCGATGTCACTGTACGTTGCAGCCCGTATCGAGAGGCTCAAGCCGCTTTCCCGTGCAGCGTATCCATGCTAACGCTAGTGCCCGCATCAATCTCAGCGGCTTTGGCTTCGACCAGACGCACGATGTGGCTGATCATGTCGTCATCCTCGACATGATGGTCGGTAACGCCCGACAGATAGACCATATGCTTGCCATTGCCGCCGCCGGTGATGCCGATGTCGGTCTCGCGCGCTTCGCCGGGACCGTTGACGACGCAGCCGAGGACCGAGAGCGACATGGGTGTCTTGATATGGCCAAGCGCATCCTCCAGCTTTTGCACCGTGCGGATGACGTCAAAGCCTTGGCGTGCGCAGCTTGGGCAGCTGACGACGCGAACGCCGCGGGTGCGCAGGCCAAGCGCTTTCAGAATTTCATAACCGACTCGCACTTCTTCTTCGGGTTCGGCAGACAGGCTGACGCGGATGGTATCGCCAATACCTGCCCACAATAAATTGCCCATGCCGATGGAGGATTTGACCGTCCCGCCAATTAGGCCGCCCGCTTCGGTAATGCCCAAATGCAAGGGGCAGTCGACGGCGTCGGCTAAGCCCATATAGGCCGCAACCGCCAAGAAGACGTCCGACGCCTTCACTGCGACTTTGAATTCATGGAAGTCATGGTCCTGCAGCAGCTTGATATGGTCAAGCGCGCTTTCTATCAGCGCCTCAGGGCAGGGCTCGCCATATTTTTCGAGCAGGTCTTTTTCGAGGCTACCTGCATTCACGCCGATCCGGATCGCGCAGCCATTGGCTTTAGCGGCGTTGACGACTTCCTTCACGCGTTCCGATGAGCCGATATTACCGGGGTTGATGCGCAAGCACGCCGCACCCGCATCCGCCGCCTCAAGTGCGCGTTTGTAATGAAAATGAATATCGGCAACGATGGGTACATTGGCCGCGCGGACGATCTGTTTCAGCGCCGCGGTGCTCTCCACATCGGGGCAGGAAACGCGGATGATGTCGACGCCTGCATCCTCACACCGGCGGATCTGGTCAATCGTGGCAGCCGCATCACTGGTCAGCGTATTGGTCATGGTTTGCACCGAAATCGGAGCATTGCCGCCAACAGGGACTTTACCGACCATGATCTGGCGGGACTGACGGCGCGCAATATCGCGCCAAGGGCGAATAGAAGACATGGACGTGATATAGGCGGCTTGGTATTTTCCCGCAATCATCATCCTGAATTGTTTTCAGTGCGGTGCGATACCTTATTCAGTCCAGACCGCCCTGCCACGCCAATATTTGTGCTGCGGTGATCCTGCCGACGTCGGCGAGCACGGCCTGATCGGCATCGCGGGTCACTTCATATTTTCCGTCCGCTTCATAAAAGGCGGTCACAATCACCGGCGGCCTTTCTGGTGGCCAAAAAATGGCGACATCATTGGTCTTGTTGTTGAAATTTGCGCTGTTGGCAGTCCCCGTTTTGTCACCACTTTTCCAAGAAGGGGGTAGGCCGCCCCTAATCCGCCTCATGCCTGTATTAGTGTCAACCATCCATTGGAGCAGTATATCGCGCGATGCCGGTTTCAAAATGCGCTCATCAGTCAACACATTCGCCATGCTCCGCGCAAATGCATGCGGCGTAGTTGTATCTCGGGCCTCACCGGGCGGGACATTGTTCAAGTCAGGCTCATATCTGTCCAGCCGGGTGACGTCATCGCCCCAACTGCGGAAAATGGCGGTTATGGCTGCTGGGCCGCCCAGATGCTTGATCAGCAGATTTGCCGCCACATTATCGCTGGTCTTTTGCGCGGCTTCGGCCAAGTCGATGATGCGCATGGCGCCCTTTGCCAGATTCGGCCCCGTGATAGGCGCATGCGCAACCATATCCGCTTGCGTATAATGCAACGCCGCATCAAGTTTCAGCCTGCCTTGATCCGCCTGTTGCAAAACCGCTGCGGCGAGCGCGAGCTTGAAGGTCGAGCACATGGCAAAGGCTGCGTCATAACGATGCCCCGTCATGCGGCCCGATGCCGTATCGAGCATCAGCACCCCTAGTCGCCCGCCAACGCGCGCCTCAAGCGCAGCCAATGCGGCGTTGGCTGTGATAGATGGCGCCACCTGCTGAGGCCCTACGCAGCCTGCGAGGGTCAACGCGGCGACGCTAGCAATCATCCCGCGTCTATCAATTTCCATAGCCCACTTCCTAATGTTTTCGCCAAATGAAGCGGCGGTGTGTGGTTTCTTTATCCTGTCAGTTTCTGAGTTACCAGACACGGCATATCAAAAGGCAGATTTATGAGGGTGCAATATGCTGCGCTAAATCCCAAGGGGTGCGGCTACCGCTTTGCTTTACGCATGGTTACAAACTAAGGTGAAGACATGAAACGCTTCCTTATTTCGCTCGTCCTCTTGTTCGCACCATTGGCACCTGCCCAAGCTTATTGGGAATATGGTCATGAGACGGTGGCGCACATTGCCCAAGCCAATATGTCACCGAAGGCGCGCGCGAACATGCAGCGCCTGTTGCGCGCGACACCAATGCTTGGCACACCAAAATGTGCGATGCGCAATATCGCGGACGTCAGCGTTTGGGCGGACTGCATCAAGGGCGACCGGCTGCGCTGGGGCTACACCAACAGCTGGCATTACCAGAATGTTGACATCTGCAAGCCATTCGATTTGAAAAGCGCCTGCGCCGATGGCAATTGCGTATCTGCACAGATTGACCGCAACTTTGCGCTTTTATCAAACAAGGCTCTGCCTGCGCATGTTCGGTTGGAGGCGCTTGCGTTTCTGGTCCATTTTGTCGGCGACATACATCAGCCATTACATGCTGGCGACCGCGCCGATCGCGGTGGCAACGACCTTAAGGCCACTTATGGTGTGATGCCCGGATATAATCTCCATTCCGTGTGGGACGGGCTTTTGGCCGACCGCGCACTGTCGGGAGCACCCATTATTGTCCGCGTATTTTCACCCGCCGAGAAAGCAGCGATCGTGCAAGGTAATGTGCGCCACTGGAGTGAAGAGAATTGGGCCGTGTCAAAAAACATCGCCTATCCGCGCGCTATGGATGGTGACGCATGCGGTGCCAAGCCAAGCGCACCAGTCAGCATTGACGAGGCCGACGTCGCGGCGTCACGTGCGGCCTTACGACAACAGGTCGAACGTGGCGGCATTCGTTTGGCGCGGTTGTTGGACGAGGCTTTAGGCTAAGCCCCAAAATCTCCGCGCCACTTCCATCCACCCTCGGTATGGTTGCGGACAATGACGAGGAAAATGGCAGTCATGGTCAGCATGAGCCCGACAGTTACGATTGTAGGCATGGCCCCATGACCGTCCGCGAACAGCCCCAAACCCACCATCGCCAAAAGATAGACTGCCAATGTCACCCAGCCGTGCCACTTGAAAGGTAGGCCTGCACCATAGCCAAAACGTTTCGCACGAAACCAAGGTTCTTTGCCCCAAAATAGCTGTAGCATAGATCCAATCTCCGTTTTCAGCGCGAATTGCGCTTTTTATTGCGGTCCAATTCGCGCTTTAACTGAATCAGGCTGTCCATATCGACAATCTCGCTTCGCGCTTTCATGTACCCGATCATGGCAAAAACCCAGATGGCGGTCACACATAAAAATGGTACAGTAACAAGCAGTAGCATTTTGCTATCTTCCCAACCCGCACTGTCGGCGGCAACAGTCGCCCACACAAAAATGCCCGTTGCACCAAAAAATGCTAACATCCACACGGCAAAGGCCCGCCAGCCTGCGGCATTGCGTGGGGATATTTTAAAGCCAGATCCCGTCTTGTAATAGACAAAGGGCTTATCTTCATCGCGCATTTCAACTCTCCTTTGGAGGACGTCCCCGCTTAGGGGTTTCGCTGACACCGACTTTTATCCCGCGCTTGGCCAATGCTTCACGCAACAGCACCTCAATTTCGGCATTGGCGCTCCGGAAATCGGCGGCCGCGCAGCGTTCGATGCAGGCAAATAATGCCGGATCGAGGCGGAGCGGAAAAGCCTTTTTGGACGGAGCAGACATGCAAGTGGCCTAGCTATACAATGTACCAGCGTTGACCACTGGCTGTGTATCGCGTTCGCCACACAAAACGACCATCAGGTTGGACACCATCGCCGCGCGACGTTCGTCGTCCAATTCGACGACATTTTTTGCCGACAGCATTTCGAGCGCCATTTCGACCATGCCAACTGCACCCTCTACCAAGGTCTTGCGCGCTGCGACCACTGCCTCTGCCTGTTGGCGGCGAAGCATGGCGCCTGCAATTTCCTGCGCGTAGGCCAAATGGGTGAAACCACATTCGTCGACGGTAATGCCCGCAACGCGCAAACGCTCCATCAACTCCAAACGCAATTCGCCGCCGACTTGATCATGGTTGCCGCGAAGCGTCACCTCCTGATGCGTAAAATCATCATAGGGGTAGCGCGCGCCGATGGTGCGAACCGCTGCCTCGATTTGCGCAAGCACGAATGCCTTATAATCATCGACATCAAACAAAGCTTGCGCGGTGTCCGTCACCCGCCAGACAACTTGGGCCGCCATCTCAATGGGGTTGCCACGCAGATCGTTGACCTTAATCTTTTCCGAGATCAAGTTGTTCGCACGCAGCGACACCTTGGCCTTACCCATCCACGGCCAAGTCCAGCGTAGCCCTTCATTCCGGTCTGTGCCTTTATATGCACCGAACAGCGTCAACGCGACGCCTTGATTGGGCTGCAGCATATAAAAGCCCGAAGAAACAAATGTGAAAATGGCGATACTCAGGCCCATGCCGAGGAAATCAGCATTGGGGCCGCCGGGAATGACCGATGTCATCGCCCAACCGAACCACAGCATACAGCTCAAAATTACGAGTAGCATCACATAGCCGTTGAAGCTGCGCGCAGCAATTTCCTGGCTCGCATTAAGTACGTTTTTCGAATCGCCTGTCATTACGACCTCCATAAAATATGATATCATATTTATATCTTGTTTGATAAAGGTCAACAAAAAAGGGCTGCGCAGATGATCGCCTGCACAGCCCTATTTTAAGGATATCGCGGCGCCTTATTCGCCGGTCGGAAATCCGCGCTTTTTCATGATATATTTGACGTCAGGGTCACGGCCACGGAACGCGCGATAGGCTTCAATCCGGTCGGTTTCATTGCCCGACGCCATGAGCATCGAACGAAAACGCTCGGCCGTTTCCTTGTCCCAGACATCGCCCTTTTCGGTGAAGGCGGCCCAGGTGTCGGCATCCATCGTTTCCGACCAAAGATAGCTGTAATAGCCCGCGGAATAGCTGTCGCTGGAAAACAGATGGTTAAACTGCGGCAAACGATGCCGCATGACCATTTCCTTTGGCATGCCGATTTCTGCAAGCGTGTCGCGTTCAAAGGCAGCGGGATCAGCCACAGGTTCGCTTCGATTATGCAATTTCATATCCAATATCGCGCTCGACAGATATTCAACCGTTGAGAAACCTTGATTGAACGTATCGCTTGCCCGGATTTTCTCGACCAGAGCGGCTGGAATGGGCTCTCCGGTCTTATAATGCTTGGCATAAGTGTTGAGAATATAGGGCGTCAGCAACCAGTTTTCGTTCACCTGGCTGGGATATTCGACAAAATCGCGCGGTGTCCCGCCAAGGCCAGGCCAGGTGATATCATAGTTGAGATAATGGATCGCATGGCCAAATTCGTGGAACAAAGTGGATGCATCATCGATGCTGATTAACGTGGGCACGCCATCTGCACCGGGCACGAAGTTGTTGTTGTTTGACGCAAGTACAATGTTGTTCTTGCCGCCCAAGGCGTGCTGGCTGCGGTAAGTGGTCATCCACGCGCCCGAGCGCTTGCCCGCGCGTGCAAAGTTATCGAGGTAGAACAGGCCAATGACCTTGCCATCGCGCCTGACCTCAAATGTCCGCACCTTCGGCTCGAAAACGGGAATCGAGCCAGTGTTTTCAGTGAAGCTCATGCCGTAAAGCTTGCCTGCAGCATCAAACATTGCGGCGACCATATTATCCAGTTGGAAATAGGGTTTTACCGCTTCCTGATCGAGGTCATATTTCGCCTTGCGCACTTTCTCCGCGTAGAAACGATAATCCCACGGCGCGATGGTGATGTTGTCCGCATTGGCAATCGCCTGCATATCCGCGACTTCTTCACGGACGCGCGCGGCCGCGGCGGGCCAAACCTTCATCATCAGGTCCATCGCTTTATTCGGGTCTTGCGCCATAGTATCGGCCATCCGGTAATGCGCATGGGTGGCAAAGCCCAAAATTTCGGCGCGCTGCTGACGTAACTTCAGGATTTCGGCGATGGTAGCGTTCGTATCATTGGCATTTTTATTATCACCGCGCTTGGTGAAGGCCTGCCAGACCTTTTCGCGCAAATCACGACGGGTCGAATTTTCGAGGAATGGCTGCACAGCCGACCGCGTGTTGACGACGGCCCATCCGTTTTGGCCCTTCGCCTTTGCCGCGGCTTGCAACGACGCAACAAAACTTTCTGGTAGACCAGCCAAATCGGCCTCCTGCGTGATCAGAATGAAAGTTTCCTCGTCCGCGAGAACCTTTTCGGAAAAAGCGGAA
>CAIPUN010000003.1 GCA_903868245.1 uncultured Sphingomonadales bacterium
ACGCCGCGTTACAATGCTCGCGGCTATGCGGACAAAAGTCGACAGTGGCGCCAATCCCGGCGCCGTAGTTAAAGCTACGCGCTCCATATTCTGGAAAGATGCCGACAGCTACGCACAGCAACTTATGCGCTGGCCATCAGTGCGGCTTGCGGGTTTGAACAGCCATTTGCTGGAGGTAGAATCAAAGTTGATGCACGTGCGCGACGGGTTGGCCGTCACCATATTGGAAGAAGAGCTTGTTCGCATTGCCCGTGCGGCAGCGCGCCGCGGCTAGTCTCCGTGCGCGACTTGCGGAGATTTCAGTGAATCACTCTTGCGCCAGCACCTTGAACCGCATTGCTTTTGCCCCCACATGATTCTCACGAAAGGTGTCTTTTCATGGAAAAGCTTATCAAGTCCGATGCAGAATGGCGGGCAGAATTGGATCCCATTCAATATCATGTCCTGCGAGAGGCTGGCACGGAACGCGCCTTTGCGGGTGCGCTGACCGATGAAAAACGCGAAGGCGAATTTCGCTGCGCCGGCTGTGGGGCCACCCTATTTGCGTCAGACACGAAATTTGACAGCGGCTCGGGTTGGCCAAGCTTCACTGCGCCCGCAGACAATGATGCTGTCGAAGAGCACCGCGATACATCGCACGGCATGGTCCGCATTGAAGTGCGCTGTGCCGCATGTGAGGGACATTTGGGCCATGTCTTCCCCGACGGGCCTGGACCGACGGGTCTGCGTTACTGCATTAACAGCGCCGCACTTGCATTCGATCCTGAACGATAAGGTGCTTGTAGGCGGTTCTTGGACTGGGTAACAGTCAGGCTATGGCACGCGCACGCAAGATTTTGAAAGAACGTGGTCCAATGGGAACATGGATACTCCGCATCGTCAAAACAGGCGTCATGGCAGCGTTGCTGGGCGTCATGGTCCTTGGCATTTTTGTCGCGATTGCACGCAGCGAAATTGACAGTTTTGAAGATCTGAAAGCTTCCCCGAACGGCCAGATGATCCGCATACGTGCCGCAGATGGCACAGTCATTCAATCGCTTGGACCGAGCTTCGGACGTTGGCTGAGCATCGACCAACTGCCATCCGAAATGAAGGACGCGATGGTCTCCGTCGAAGACCGCCGATATTATATGCACCCTGGCGTCGACCCCATTGGCATTGTGCGATCCGTGTATGTGCGGACCATTGAAGGTCGCTGGACGCAAGGTGGTTCGACTATCACGCAACAATTGGCGCGCAACATCTATCTGAATAGTAACAAGGAGTTTGGCCGCAAAATTCGCGAGGTCATCCTGGCGCTGGCTATGGAAACAAAATTCTCCAAGGACCAGATCCTCGAGCTCTATTTGAATAAAGTATATTTCGGTGGCGGCGCTTATGGGGTCGATGCCGCAAGTCGCCGCTTCTTTGACCATGGCGCTGAGGATATCAGCCTTGCTGAGGCCGCGATTATCGCAGGTCTTGTGAAGGCGCCCTCACGCTATGCCCCAACCGCAGATGCGCAGGCCGCCTTGGACCGCGCTAAAGTGGTGGTCGAAGTCATGCAAGATGCGGGGATGATTACCCCAGCTGAGGCCGCGAGCGTCGACCTGGCCGGAGTGCGCTTGGCCGCTGAAACGCCTCAAGACAGCGTGCGTTACTTCACGGATTGGATTTTGCCGCAGTTGGACGGCCTGATTGATGAGGCTGAAAAGCCTATCGATGTCTGGACCACTTTAGACCTGAACATGCAGCGCGCCGCAACTGCAGCGATTTCGGCGAATGCGCCAAACGGCGCCCAAGGCGCGTTGGTCTCAATTGACCGCGACGGTGCAGTAAAGGCGATGGTAGGCGGCACCGATTATGTTTCAAGCAATTATAATCGCGCAGTTACCGCGGTGCGCCAACCGGGTTCTGCTTGGAAGCTATTCGTATATCTCACCGCGTTGGAGGCAGGCTACCGCCCTGAAGACATGGTGGAAGATAAGCCCATAGAAATCGACGGCTGGCAGCCTAAAAACAGCAGCGGTAAATTTGCTGGCGAGATTTCTCTTCGGACCGCTTTTGCATATTCCAAAAATACCGTCGCTGCCCAAATCGGACAAGATGTGGGCACCAGCGGCATCGCCAATATGGCGCGCAGGTTTGGAATCACCACCCCTGTCAACACGCAACCGTCGATGGTGCTAGGCACATCGGATACGCGGGTTATCGATATGACCCAGGCGTTCGCGGCGGTCGCGGCCGGTGGGCGCACTGTCACGCCATATGGCATTACAAAGGTCACGACGATTGATGGTGAACTTTTATATGCGGCGAAGCCATCAGGCTCCGTGCAATTGGTTGATGATTGGGTTGCAGGCGCAATGACCGATTTGCTGCAAAGCGCTGTCACCACCGGCACCGGGCGGGCTGCAAATATTGGCCGACCCGTCGCGGGCAAAACGGGGACAACGTCAAGCAACAAGGATGGATGGTTCTTGGGCTTCTCCAGTGGCCTTACAACGGGCGTGTGGATGGGTCGCGACGACGCCAGACGGATTGGAGGCCTTGAAGGCGGACGGGCACCTGCGCAAGCTTGGGCAGCCTATATGCGCGTCGCCGTGGCTGGACGTCCCGTGGAGAAATTCGCAACGGAGGTGACGTTCCCAGAAGCCCTTGAAGGGGAGGATGCACTGTTTGGGGCGGACGAAATGCTGATGTTTGATGAAAATGGCCTGCCGATTGAAGGTGACCCCCTAGTGCAAGACCCCAATCTTGGGCCAGCGGCGGAACCAGGGCCAGAGCCGCTGGATGATGCATTTATCGAAAGAGCCTTGAACGGTCGGCGCGATTAGCGGGCAGTGTCACAAGAAGGGCGCAGTGATCCGCGATCACAGTTTCGTCGAGTAAAAACTTACAATGC
>CAIPUN010000004.1 GCA_903868245.1 uncultured Sphingomonadales bacterium
ACGTCTGACCAACCCATGCTCACAGGAGCCACCGCGACCTTTGGCGCCTTTTCCATAATAGCATAATCAATGCTGTCTGCGGGACAGGCGGCGAAGCTAGCAGGGTCAGGATCTATGTGATTGCCGTTGCGCTGCGCCTTCAACATTGCGTCACGAACTGCTGCACCCATTTCCGAGGCAAGTGCCTCAACTGCGTTCAAATAACTGTCCGCGCGAAACAGGAAAATGCCGCCATTCCAAACATGGTCCCCAGCCTCAATCATGGCTGCGGCACGGGCGGTGTCAGGCTTTTCTACAAAACGCTGCACGGCCTGAACGCCGGCGCCAACGGCTGAGCCCATTTGGATGTAGCCATAGCCTGTCTCGGGGCCAGTTGGGTTAATTCCATAAGTAGCGAGCCAACCATCCCGCACTACAGGCAAAAGTGCCTCGGTTGCCCCGTGAAAAGCAGCTTCGTCGGCGATGACATGGTCGCTTGGCATCACCAGCATCACCGAGTGCGGCGCACTTACAGTGAGCGCGGCCAGTGCAATCGCCGGCGCCGTATTGCGGGCGCAGGGTTCAAGTAAAATGGTCGCATCATCGACGCCGATTTCAGCCAGTTGGTCACTGACAATCCCTGCATGAGCGGCGTTTGCGACGATGATAGGCGCGGCAAAGCGCTGACGGTCCATGACCCGCAATACCGTCAACTGAAACATGGTTTGCGCATCAGTGAGCGCCAAAAACTGCTTCGGGGTTTGCGGCGTGGATAACGGCCAAAGCCGCGAACCGCCGCCGCCCGATAAAATTACAGGAGTTATAGTCACGAATTTTCCAACTATCAGGACATGGGAGAAGGCTATAATATCGCCGATGTTGCGTGAACGGTCAAACGCGAAAAAACTGCTATAATCTGCATTTTGGGGGCATACGCTCTAGGCTTGAAGCGGTGACCGAAATTTGCCTATTTGCAACGGGCAGCCTGCAAAATTTGTCGGATGCAGAATCGTTCGGGTGCTGCTATTAATTCCTGCATGAAGCTAGCAAAACATCTCGTTGAAAAACCTTGGGGGAGAACAGATCTCTCAGCGGAATTCGGCACTATGAATGGCTGCCGCGTAGGTGAAATTTGGTACAGCGCCGAAACCGAAGTGCCGTTGCCAATATTGGTGAAATGGCTGTTTACGTCTGAGAGGCTCTCCATTCAGGTACATCCTGATGACGCGCAGGCACAGGCACGCGGCATGGCCTCAGGCAAAGAGGAGTGTTGGTACGTTGTCGATGCGGAGCCAGATGCGCTAATCGGCATTGGGACAAAGCGCCCGCTCAATAGTGAAGAACTTTACGCAGCGTCACTTTCAGGTGAGATTGAAGGGTTGATGGACTGGAAAAAAGTATCTCCGGGAGACTATTTCTACATTCCCGCTGGCACCGTCCACGCCATCGGGGCCGGGATAAGTCTTGTCGAAGTTCAGCAATATGCGGACATCACTTACCGTCTTTACGATTATGGTCGCGATCGGGAACTGCATCTGGACGACGGTGTAGCCGTATCGTCTGCGACACCATATTCGGACGCTCGGTCTGGACGCGCTGGGCTCGGAACACGGTTGGTTGACGGCCCACATTTTCAACTTTGGTATGTCAGTAACATGAACGATGTGCCGGCGCTGCTAGCTTCAGGAGATATCTGGATTACGCCGTTATCAGGCCAGGTCCAAACAGATGGAGAGGTTGCTGCTAAGGGTGACTGCATAGTCGCCTCTAGCCAAGCAAATATCACTTTTTCAAGCGACGCAAGGGCGCTTGTTGCCTTCTAGAATGTTTACAAGGTATGAGCATGAGTGCCTTCCCGCTTGCTGCGCGACCCCGTGCCTGGATACCAACCGAATGCCGACAGTGCCTTCGGGGTCCGAAGAACAGTTTGGCGCAATGACGAAGATAACAGACTTAATGCTTTTAAAAATAAATTGAATTTTGGCTCGATTATATTATCAAGCTTCCGCTTGACGAAACTGAGACAGTATTTTTCCATGAAGGAAAATATTTTCATGTATTTGTCAATGTTATTGAATGTGGTGGTTGGGTCAGATGCTGAGTGACGGAACAATAATTAATTTAACGCTCAGCCTGGGACTCTTTTACTCCGCGCTGGTTGTTGTTTTTTGTAATAAGATCGCAGTGAGCCTGGGTATCGTTGATCATCCAGGAGCACAGGAGCATAAATCCCATGCGGCGCCGACCCCACTTGTCGGTGGCCTTGCAGCACTTCCGCCGGCAATCGCGATACTTCTACTGCAGTTCTTCCAAGAGGGAGTGTCATCGACGCACGCTGCGTCTTACTTAGCGCTCGCATTTGCTACCCTGTGCTCTCTAACCGTGGGGTTTCTTGACGACCGTCGCCACATTTCCCCACTTCTTAGATTGATTATCTGCTCATGCATTTTTGGTGTTGCCATTTCCACTACGCCAGATTTTGTTGTCTCTACCCTGGACATTCAGGGTCTTAACTTCAGGATTGAATTAGGCTTGCTCGCGATACCCTTTTCGGTTTTTTGCCTGCTGGCCTTTCAGAATTCGGTCAATATGGCTGACGGCCGCAATGGTCTTGTCGGCGGGGTGGCGATTATATGGCTACTGGCACTGTTGTCTTATGGATGGCACCCCTTATCGCTCGCCATGGTCTCTTTAACCATTGGGCTATTTATCGCTCTCGGCGCCAACCTTGGCGGGAGGCTTTTCTTTGGTGACGCCGGTACATATGGCATTGGCGCTTTTGTGGGGCTAGCGACAATATGGACTCACCGATCGAATATAGGCCTCCAGACGATTGACGTGGTTATCATGTTTATGATTCCCGTGCTGGATATGGCCCGCTTGTTTGTCTTTCGTATGTTTCGCGGCCAACATCCATTTTCTGCCGATCATAACCACCTTCACCACTATCTAGATCGCTCAATTGGTTGGAAGTGTGGTAGAAAGATTTATTACGGCCTTGTCGCCGGCCCAATTATTTTTTTAAGGCTTCAGTTGACGGATCCATCAGTTGTGCTGCTTCTTGGGTTTGCTCTTTACTGGCTCACCATTGTGGTTGGGCATAAAATGAAGCGGTCAACTTAACAGGCAATTCATCATCGGGTAAATGCACCGCGCCGCATGTCTGACAATGGATGATGGGGATTGGCGCACCCCCCGCTGCTGTGAAACGCCCTAGTCGCCTGGGCAGTGCTGCGTCTGCCCCGTGCTTCTGTCCTCGGCCTGCGCGTGCGATCACATTGACTTTGGCTTGGTCAATGGCCATGCCATTCATCGAATGTGAATTCACGATTGTGTCAGGGCCAGTAAAGTCGACATCTTCGTCAAATGCGCAGTCGGTCAAATCGCCATCAGCGAAAATGCGTGTGATCACTAAATGATATATGTGCTGAAAATCGAGTTCGCGCTGGTCATGTGTCGGGCTCCCAAAGACCGCGCCCTGCGTTACTTCATCAATACGAAATTCGCGAATAGACGAATATATGCCAGCTGGCATCCAGTAGGTCATCAACTGTCAACCCGATATTCAAACCTTGCTTTTCCGCAATCTTAGCGCCGTCAGCGTCGCCAGGAAAACGCAATGTACACTTTAATCCTTGCGATTTTGCGGTTCGGATTTGAGTATTCGCCCATCTGATTTATATGACTCATTGTATAACAATTTTAATCGTTTCAAGTGAATTGTCTTAGAAACTATTTTTTCCAGGTCCGCCTATTTATGAAATCGGTATAGCTGAGTATGATCCGCATAATCTTTTCCGACACATTCGTCGAAGTATAATCACGAACGCGCTCCAGTGCAGGCCCACCTCCCGTGCGTTGATTGTCGATAATTTCTATTCCCTTGGAAACACGTTCCCACGACATCCCCACAAGTGGAACCACCCCCTCTTCAAACCCCTCTGGTCTTTCATGGACTTCGCGCAAATTTAGTGCAGGAAAGTTAAGAATAGAGGCCTCTTCCGTAATTGTTCCGCTATCGGACAATACAGCGCGTGCATGTGTCTGAAGGCTGATATAATCGAAAAATCCAAACGGTTTGTGCCATTCAACTAGGTCAT
>CAIPUN010000005.1 GCA_903868245.1 uncultured Sphingomonadales bacterium
AACCAATTTTGCGTTTAGACCAAGCCGTTTCCCAGCCTTCGCCATCGCCTGATTCAAACCAATGGTGCGAGTAAGTGCACGCGCCGCCAAGCACACACCAAAATGCAGAAACAGCCGCCACGCCTTTTTGCGGTCCTGCTCGGCATCTGCCCATAAATCGAGCGCGAGTGATGATTTTTGTGTCATCAAGGCAAACAGATTGGCGCCAGACCAAGCTCCATCTGAAAAGCGAAGCCAGGTGCGCTGCGCATCCGGAAACTGCTTCAACATGGTGTGCCGTTCAACCATCGCGACCGCTAGATCCCCATCCGCATTGCGCACAAATTCGTCGATCATTTCCACCGTCAACAAGGGATGGTCCGCCGTGGTCACCAATAATGGCGTAGAAAACCCCAGGGCCTCGGCCTGCGCTTTGATGCTCAGTGAAATGCTGGTCTGGCTTTCCACCAAAATGGCGCCGCCAGCTGCGTCAACGACAGGGCGCAAATGCTCTACATCTTGCGACAATATGACGATTTTACCGATGTGCGATGACATATGCAGCGTGCGAACAACATGGCAAATCATCGGCGCACCACAGACTGGGACTAAAGCCTTGCGTTCAAGACCGAAATGCTGGGCAAGCATATCAGGGCCGGGTCGCTGTCCAGCAAGAACGATGCAGGTCCATTGCGCTTGCAAACAGCTTCTCCTAAACGCATCAAAATCGGGGCTCACGTCAACTTTCGTGGCGTGCCTTCAGGTGGGGCTTGGCGACCAAATATGAATATTGCAATATATGATCTCGATAAGACCCTGACGCGTCGCCCGACCTTCACCCGTTTTCTGCTATATTACGCACGGCGGACAGCGCCCTTTCGGCTAGCCTTTCTGCCAATTTGGATAATGGCGATGGTCGGGTACAAAATTCGCCTATATGGACGCAAACCACTGAAGCAATTTGGTGTACGCATTTTCATGGGGCGAGAAATCAGCCCAGCGAACTTGTCCAAAATTACCGCCTCCTTTGCGGACACTGAGTTCAACCACGGCCTTCAGCCCGGAGCAATCGCGCGCTTACATGCCGATCGTGCGCGCGGCGCATTGCTTGTTTTGGCAACGGCTGCGCCGGAATTTTATGCCCAATTAATTGGCAACCTTGCGGATTTTCACGCCGTCATTGCCACGCGCCATATCCTGACACCCGATGGCGCGCTTACCCACAAAATAGAGGGCGAAAATTGCTACGCCGGCGAAAAATTACGCCGGATCGAAGAATGGCTTTCCCAGCAATCCATCGGCCGCAAGGATGCGCACATCATCTTTTACTCCGACGATATCAGCGACAGCCCGACGCTAAACTTCGCTGATGAAGGTTACGCGGTAAACCCCTCCAAAAAATTTGCAGAAGCTGCGGCAAAGGCGAATTGGGGCCGTCTGGATTTTCGCCATGCAGAAGGCATTTCCAACACGCCATAGGCCCCGGCCTAAGCAGGAACGACGGTGTTCAAGCTTTCGACAAAATGGCTGATGGCTTCAGCGCCGCGTTCTGACGCGGGCCGCGGGTCGCTTTTATCGGCGGTATATGCCATGCGTTGCTCTTGAGCTGTGCGATATTGCAGCGCAATCGCCGCATGATCCGGCAATAACGGAAGCAACTGCTTGGCAGTGCGCGCAACCGGGCCATTATTCCAAAAATCATATTCTGGCATCGCCCCGGGCGATGGCACACTGTGGGTATCTATAAAAAAGCATGCACGCGGGCGATATAGAAATTCATACACTTGGCTTGAAACATCGCCAATATAGACGTCGGCTGACAAGGTGTAGCTCATGTCAAACAAACGCGCGCTGTCCACATCAATCCGTATATTGGGGGCATCAAAATATTTCGGATCGATATCCGGCCTTTTACGCGTCACGCGATATTCAGGCGAGATATGCACTTTTTTGAAAAATAACATCACATGCGGAGCAAAGATCAGGTTGAACCGGTCCGCATTCTGGAAAAAATATTCCAGTATATCGGCGCCATGGTCGAACCAGCTAGACATATGCGGGTCGAAATGAGGATTGTATAAAAAAGTCGGATTGTCGTTGTCGAAGAATTTTTCAGCTGTACGCCCCTGCAATATGTCGAATTTTGCGTACCCGATAATGCGGCAACGGTCTGGCGTGGAAACGCCTGCTTCCACCATCTGGTCCACGACCTTTTGTCCGCTAACTATCAAGAGATCAAAGTTCCCGAATGCAGGATGGACAGATACATTCCGATCCCCCGACCCGTGGGGTACGCAAACAAACGCAGGGCAATGATCCTTTCCGCGAAATTTGGTCCAATGGCGCTTCAAGGTAAGGCAAGTCCGTTCGGTCGACACAATGGCTGAGGAATTTCTTAAAATCGCATTATGCCAATACAAGCGAAGGATGCGGTGGACGGGCAAGAGCCTGTTCAGGTCTTTAGTAAGCGCCCTGAGCATTTCGGGTAGCGCCAATGATTGCCACTCCAACGCTGCAATCTGTTCGGGCGACAGCAGTTTCTGCACCTCTTTCTTGATAGTCTCACTGCCGAATGCAATGACCGCACGAACTCCGTTTGCCTGAAGCGCAAACGCACCTGCAATACCCGCCAGATGCGCCACCTGATGACCCGCATCGTGATTGAACAGGAATATTACAGGGGCGCTGCCGGTTACTTCGGGCCGTTTTTGGTGTGGCTTCATGAACATGGAGTGCCGATATCGTTTGCGGCAAATTATGGCAACCAATCTACCACAGACAAGGCGCATTTAAAGGAGCGCACCGGACGAACGGCAAGCGTTTTACATGCGAAAAGCGGAGCTGCTCACATCTGATTGCGGAGCATCATTTTGAAAAGTCCCAAATATGGATAGGCCTCTTAATTGTTAGCTTACTCAGCTTCGACGTTAGCGCGCTCAATGCGACGGCATGTTTTGAAAAATTCTTTCGGCCTTTTTTGGCGTACACTTAATGACATGACTTTGATTAGGAGACGAAGTGCACTAGTCCCCCATTTGATTAGGAGCATGCGTTTGATGGCAGAGCAGAAACAGGGAAGTGGACGTCGCATATTGCGATCTGGCGCCTGGCTTTTTCTGCCGAAAACATTGTCGGCTGTTCTCAGCCTCATTTATCTTGCCGTTTCCACGCAGACACTGGGTGCCGCGGACTTCGGCAAGTTTATGCTCATTTTCAGCTTTGCCCAGCTTATCGCGGGTTTTACATCTTTCCAAACTTGGCAAATCCTTATCCGTTACGGCACAAATTTGGTGCAGGACGGGGCGCAAGCAAAATTGGCCGAATTGACATGGTTCTGTATAATTCTTGATCTGATTGGTGCCGCGCTGGCTTTGGTCTTAGCCATATTCGGCGCATGGGTACTTGCCGCAAATCAGGGCTGGGAAGATAAAGAGGCAATCGCCGTCATTGTCTTTACGACATTGCTCGTGCTGTCGTCGCGTTCAACGCCAACGGGACTATTGCGGATTAGCGACCGTTTCGGCGATGCTGCATTACCGGACATGCTTGTCCCCATTATCCGCCTTGTCGGTACCGGCATATTGGTATTGACGCAGCCAACGGTATGGGGATTTCTGGCGATTTGGCTACTGTCGGAATTTGTACCGACCATCTTCGTTTGGATAAATGTCTTGCGGCGACTTAAACTGCCGTTGCGGTGGAGCAATTTGCCCCGTTTGGGCAGTTTCCAGAGCCGCTTTCCCGGCATCAGCAAGTTCGCTTTGTGGTCAAACGCTGGCTCAAGCTTTAAGCTGACCAGCCAGCAAATGGTTGCGGTCATCGTTGGTGTCTATGTCGGCGCCGCTGCCGCTGGATTTTTCCGGCTTGGTTATCAATTGGGCCAGGTTTTTGCGCGTATTGGCGATGCCATTTCCATGGCCTTGTTCACCGAATATGCACGGGTCGCCCACATAGGCGGTTCAAAGGATGCAGGCATCCTGCTGAGCAAGATGATGAAGGTTTCCGGCGTGGCGGCAATGCTTGTGCTGGCTATTGTCGGTTTGGCAGGAAAGCCCATCATCGTCTGGCTATTCGGCGTAGAATTTGTTGCCGCTTATCCGCTTGTGATGATTTTGGGTACCGCAGCGGCGGTGCAATTTGCAACATTGGGGTTAGAGCCTGCATTGCTGACTGCTGGAAAAGCTGGCCGCGTTATGTTGTGCAGCTTAGCCGGAGCCATTATCGTAGCAATTCTTCTCGTTTGGCTATTGCCGATATACGGCGAAGTTGGTGCGGCTTTTGCCATGCTTGCCGCGGCCACCGTCAACGCGGGTTTATTAATCATTTCATATCGCCAAAAGATCCTTGGCCAAAAAATAAACGCCGCGCTCTAACCAGGACTCTGCGCTTTTATAAAGTTCACAACATCCGATACAACGGGCGCTTTTTGACGGAACGGACGCGCGACGGCCATGATGATATCGGCGTGGTCGACGTCGGGATAAATCCTTAACTGCTGCTGCCCGCCCAGCGCTTGGATTGCCTCAGATAGAATTTTGCTGTTGCGGGGCTTCACGACGGTATCCTTATCACCTGTGAGTAGTAGTAGCGGTGGAGCGTCCGCGCGCGCAAAAGTGATTGGCTGCGTTTCGGTCAGGTCCGGCCACTGGCCCAAGGCAATTTTTGATGAATCGGTCGTGAGCGGCAGAAAATCATACGGCCCGGCAAGGCCGATAACCCCCTTGATCACATTCGGCGCGAGATTATTCGCAGCCAACCATTGCGGGTCAAGCGCCGTCATCATGGCGATATGCGCGCCAGCACTATGCCCCATTACGAAGATGCGGTCAGCATCGCCATTATGTTTGGCAATATTGGCATGGACCCAAGCAATCGCCGATGCCGTATCTTGAACAAAGGCTGGAAAGCGCACGCTTGGTGCCTTGCGATAATCGGCAATGACCGTGACAAAGCCACGTGCGGCAAAGGCGCGACCCAAAAAGCCGTAGCCCTCACGCTCGCCATCATGCCACGAGCCGCCATGGAAAAAGATCAGCACCGCAGATGCGCCAGCGGCGTTTTGCTTTGGCAGATAAATATCGAGCTTCTGCCGCGCGTCATCGCCGTACGCGATACTCGTCAGAGGGGCTTGGCGATACTCCACAGGACCCGGTGCTATCCGGTCTGCAAAATCTAGCTTTTGCGGATCGGTCTTGCTCCAGAACCATATACCAGAACCAACCAAGGCGAGGACGAGTACAAAAACAATATATTTGATCATCCGAGATATGTGCCAATGAAAGCGCCAACCCACAATTAAAAAAGACCTCCCCGTCGGAGCCGTCTTTTCATGTAGGTCACTTAGATAATCCTGCGCGTCGCAGCAAATTTTTGCGCTGCAAAAACCGTAACCTCACCAATGGAGCAATCTAAGGATGACTTAGGCCAACATCCACGCTTGCTTAACCCCTTGGTTCAACGCATTCTAATTCAAGTTTGCATTAATGGGGATAAAATGTGTCCGAAATAGTCACAGCAGTCCAAAGGGGCAGTCAAGTCTATGTCTATGGCGCCGGACAGCGTCAGCTGTGTTCAGTTTTTGCGGGAACTGGGCCGAATGACGGACTGAAAGGATATACATCCAGCACAGTCAGCGTTCGAAGAGGCAGTCACATTTACGTTTACGATAACAAGGGTCGCCAGATTTCCAGCGTGTTCGCGGGAAGATAAGTTCAGGTTATGCAAAATCCCAATGCGGGTGGATGGAGGTTTTGTGGACGAATTGCCAACCAGATTTATATCGTCATTTGTAGTCGAATTCATAAGTGATTTCATGCAATTTTGCGTTGAAAAATATGGATTTTCAACTGAAGAAATTAGCATTATTTGCGTAGTTACGACCGAAAGCACTCGGGAAATTCGGCATGACGGTTATTTGTTAAAAACCTATGGCGCTGAAGGTCCAGCAATTCCGGATGAGTTCCGATTTCCGGTCAGCGTTCAGTTCGTGTGTCGACGGTTGGGCACGCGGCGAGAAACAACGCGGCGAAAACTTGAAGATTTAGCAAATAGAGGTTTTTTGAAAAAAATTAAGGGTGGATACACGCTACCCGCACAAACGGACGCCGCTGATTACACCAAGGAGTTGCGGGACTTTTTGGTGTCCAAAGTCCGCGGACTTCAGAATTATATAGAAAAAATACCAACGTAATTTCTCGATCAATGGACTGCGGCCAACTGAACACAATGCCCAAATTGGGCATTGTGGATTGTTGTACATTCACATGCTTAATATTTACCTGCCACGACTCGGGGATGTGAGGGCGCGCCTAGTGGCAGATATGGAGCAAAATGACGCAACAATTGCCTTGTTGGCAATCGGGCGGCGCATACAAAGTGCCAGAAAAAAGAGCAGAATGTCGGTTGCTAAGTTGTCGGCAAAGACCGCTATTTCAACGCGATTCATTGAGTATATTGAGGAAGGCGAATTCAGAAAACTTCCGGGCCGGTCGCATGTGCTGGGTTTTACACGATCCATCTGCCGAGAATTAGCATTAGACCCAGAAGAGATTATTCAGGTCGTCAAAACAGCGATGTACCCTGCCCCGATGACGGAATTCGAACTAACTATTGCACAGCAGATGAAACGTCCGCTGGTAGCGAAGATCGCGAATATGCTAAAATCTGTTCTTGACCGCATTACACGTTAAAAAACCATTTTCTAGTTTCCGCCCGCATAATGCCTCGCACCTAGTGAACCAAAATTGAGTTAATTGGGTTGCAGGAACATTCAGCGGGAAACACCCCGACCTTTGGTGCTTTGTTCAAAAGACAATAAAAAAGGGCTCGCGATCTCTCGCAAGCCCTTGATTCTGTTCGGAAAAACCGAATTCTCGGTTTAACGCTTCGAGAATTGGAAGCTCTTACGCGCCTTGGCCTTACCGTATTTCTTACGCTCGACCACACGGCTGTCGCGGGTCAGGAAGCCTTCTGACTTCACGGCGCTACGCAGCATTGGCTCATATTTCGACAGTGCTTGCGCGATACCGTGCTTTACGGCGCCGGCTTGACCCGAAAGACCACCGCCCTTGACCGTTGCGATAACGTCATATTGGCCAGTACGCTCGGTCACACCGAATGGCTGGTTGATGACGAGACGCAGCGAAGGACGTGCGAAATAGATTTCCTGATCGCGGCCATTGACGACAATTTTGCCAGTACCAGGCTTCAACCATACGCGTGCGACGGCATCCTTGCGGCGGCCAGTTGCATAAGCGCGGCCTTGCGCATCGATTTCCTGTTCACGAATGACAGCAGCGATCTGTGCAGGTGCTTGAACGTCGGCGCCCAAGGTTTCGAGATCAGCGAGCGAAGTTGCAGTATCGGACATTATGCACCCACCTTATTCTTACGGTTCATGGAAGCGACGTCGAGCGTCTTTGGCTGTTGACCGGCATGCGGATGCTCGGTGCCGTTATACAGGTGCAGCGCACGCATTTGCGCACGCCCTAAAGGACCACGTGGAACCATCCGCTCAACGGCCTTTTCAAGGACGCGCTCAGGGAATTTGCTGTCCAGCACCTTGCCAGCAGTGATACCCTTGATACCGCCGATGTAACCGGTGTGACGATAATAGACCTTGTCGGTCAATTTCTTGCCGGTGAACTTCACCTTGTCCGCATTGATGACGATGACATGGTCGCCGCAATCGACATGTGGGGTGTAGCTTGGCTTGGTCTTACCACGCAGGATGTTGGCAATGAGGCTGGCCACGCGGCCAACAACCAAACCTTCTGCGTCAATGAGGATCCACGATTTCTCGACGTCCTGTGGACGGATCGATTTCGTAACTCTGGATAGCGTTTTCATCGCTAATCGCACCTTTCGAAATTTTGTAGTTATGCAGAATCATCACTGATCCGCATGCGAAGCGGTGCCAATGACGACGAAAGCCCCATTAGTCAAGAAAAAGCAGGCGTTTTGCGACGGGTATAATAATACCATCCGAGAAGTTACGCCGTTTCGCGGCCCAATATGTGCGCGCCCCAAACGGTGGATGCGACCAGCAAAGCGCCAACTGCCTGATGCGATACTGCTAGCACGATGTTGACGCCAGTCATGACGGTCGCAATACCTAAGATGATTTGAATGCCATAGGCGCTATGGATGGCGATAGAGGCGCTACGTGCGCCTGTTTTTTTGACGCAGCGCGCCAGCAGGATCAAGGCCAACACCGCGACCCACGCCCACCAGCGATGGACAAAATGCGTGAGGTAGGGGTCGTTCACCAACGCATCGAAAACGCCCTTGGCGGTATCCACGCCGTCGGGATACACTCGGTCGTTCATCAAAGGCCAAGTGTTGGACACATAGCCTGCGTTTAAGCCCGCAACCCACGCGCCAAATAGCATCTGGATAAACAGGATAGCAAAAACCGACGCGGCAAAGGGGGTTATTCTGGCTGGCTTCGCAGCTGGGTTTTTGACCAGCGCCTTTAAGTCAAGCGCAGTCCAAACCAATCCGCCAAGAATGATGAAAGCGGTCAGCAAATGTACCGCAAGGCGGTAATGGCTGACATCGGTGCGTGCCGACAGGCCCGATGAAACCATCCACCAGCCAATCGTGCCCTGAAGCCCACCCAGGGCCAACAATGCGAGCAAACGCGGCTTGTAACCTGCGGGAATGGCTTGCTTCACCCAAAACCATGCCAGCGGAAGTGCAAAAGCCAAGCCTATGACGCGCCCAAGTAAGCGATGCACCCATTCCCAGAAATAGATGAATTTGAATTCAGCCAATGTCATGCCAGCAGGGCCGTTAATCTCTGTATATTCGGGAATCTTCTTATACTTCTCAAATTCCGACATCCAGGCTGTCTCGCTGAGTGGAGGAAGCGTGCCGGTAATAGGCTTCCATTCGGTAATCGATAATCCCGATTCGGTCAGTCGCGTGATCCCGCCGACGACGACCATTGCAAAGACCAAGGCAGCGACTCCCATCAGCCAGTTGATCAACGCAGCGGGGCGTGCTGCGTGGTTTTCGGAAACGGGATGTAAGTTGAGCGTAGTATTCATGAACGTCGATATGGCGCTTAATGCCGATTGTCGCAAGCAAAGGAGGTTGCAAAAATTGCTAACCGAGCTGCAATTTAGCGATGTAATGTTGTAACGTTCATCGAATCAGTGTAAGGACCGGTCATGGCACAGGTATGGCAAAAATGGCGTTGGGACGGGCTTGGCCTCAGCATCGCAGGATTGTGCCTGTTCCATTGCCTCATAACCATGGCCTTGCTGACCATTCTTGCGTCTGCGGGCGGCGCGTTATTGAACCCCATCATCCACGAAATCGGGTTGGGCCTCGCCATCCTGCTGGGTGTTTTAGCATTGGGTAAGGGCTTTCGCGCACATGGCTTGTTCATGCCCGCTTTTATTGGTGCGCTTGGTATCGGCATGATGGGCGGCGCACTGACGCTGCCACATGGCGCTATGGAAATTACTTGGACAGTAATTGGCGTTGTCTTTCTTGGACTTGGCCATTTTCTTAACCATCGGGCCAAAGGCTGAACCACAATCGCGCGGTGATTGACCAGCCGCATCCCAGCGCCTACATCACCGGCATGGCAGCACATCACCATCATGAGCATGCAGGCGCATCGCTTGCGCAGGCCGCAGAAGCAGCGCTTGTAGACGCTGGTGAACAATGGACCGATATGCGGTCAGATATCTTCGCGGTACTCGCCACCTTTGAAAAGCCAGCGTCGGCTTATGACATTGCTGACCTTGTTTCGCAAAGACGCGGCAAACGCGTTGCCCCCAATAGCGTCTATCGCATCCTGGACCTATTTGTGACGACCAACCTTGCGCGCCGCGTGGAAAGCGCGAATGCCTATATTGCCAACTCGCACCCCGGATGCTTGCATGATTGCATTTTCCTGATTTGCGATAGCTGCGGCACCGCAACGCATATTGACGATGATGCCCTGACTATGAGCGTGCGTGCAGCGGCAGAACATGCTGGCTTTGCGCAAGTTCGTCCCGTCATCGAAGTGCGCGGCAAATGTGCCGATTGTGATTGAAATATCCGCAATTACCCGTTCGACAGCCCGATAAAACACCGCTAAGCTTAAAGCATGACTCATTCGCCTGACACGCCGTTACTTGATACGGTTAAAGTGCCCTCGGACCTTCGTAATCTTGCCGCGTCGCAGCTTCGCCAGCTTGCTGACGAATTGCGCGCCGAAACCATTTCTGCCGTATCAGTCACAGGTGGTCATTTGGGTGCGGGGCTTGGGGTTGTGGAGTTGACCACCGCCATCCATTATGTGTTCAACACGCCCGATGACCGGTTGGTCTGGGATGTAGGCCATCAATGCTATCCGCACAAAATCCTCACTGGACGTCGCGACCGTATCCGCACCTTACGCACGGGCGGGGGCCTTTCGGGCTTCACCAAGCGGAGCGAGAGCGAATATGATCCGTTCGGTGCCGCTCATAGCTCAACGTCGATTTCCGCAGCTTTGGGCTTTGCTGTGGCTAACAAGATCGCTGGCAAACCCGGCAAGGCAATTGCTGTCATTGGCGATGGGTCCATGTCAGCTGGCATGGCTTATGAGGCGATGAATAACGCGCAAGCCGCAGGCAACCGCTTGGTCGTCATCCTGAACGATAATGACATGTCGATTGCACCGCCAGTGGGTGGCTTGTCCGCTTATCTGTCGCGCTTGGTTTCCTCTAGCGAGTATCTAGGCCTGCGCAGCCTCGCGAGCAAACTCGCAAAGCGCTTGTCGCGCCGTATCTATACTGCAGCGTCAAAGGCCGAAGAATTCGCCCGTGGCATGGCGATGGGCGGAACCTTGTTTGAAGAGCTTGGCTTTTATTATGTCGGCCCCATTGACGGCCATAATTTAGACCAGCTGATCCCCGTCCTCGAAAATGTCCGCGACAATGCTGAGGGTCCGGTCCTAATCCATGTCGTTACGCAAAAGGGCAAAGGCTATGCCCCTGCCGAAGCGTCGGCTGACAAATATCATGGCGTCGTCAAATTCGACGTGGTCACAGGCAAGCAGGACAAGGGCCCCGGTGGCGGTCCGCCTGCCTATCAGAACGTGTTTGGCGAAACGCTTGCGAAGCTGGCGGAAACCGATCCCAAAATCTGCGCTATCACGGCCGCTATGCCCGGCGGGACAGGCGTCGATAAATTCTCCGCCGCGCACCCCGAACGCTCCTTCGATGTGGGCATCGCGGAGCAGCATGCCGTGACCTTCGCCGCTGGCCTCGCCGCGCAAGGCATGCGTCCCTTCTGCGCGATTTATTCAACCTTCCTGCAACGCGCTTACGATCAAGTAGTCCACGACGTCGCGATCCAGAACCTGCCCGTACGCTTCGCCATTGACCGCGCCGGTTTGGTCGGTGCCGACGGCAGCACCCATGCCGGGTCGTTCGACATTACCTATCTTGCGACCCTACCAAATATGGTCGTCATGTCGCCAGCGGATGAGGCAGAGCTGGTCCATATGACCTACACCGCCGTTTTGCACGACAGCGGCCCAATCGCGTTCCGCTATCCGCGCGGCAATGGCACGGGCGTTCCTTTGCCCGAAGTGCCGCAGCAGCTCGAAATCGGCAAAGGCCGCATCGTTCGTGAAGGTAAGAAGGTCGCGATCTTGTCGCTCGGTACCCGTCTGGCCGAAGCCATGAAGGCAGCCGACACGCTGGACGCAAAGGGTCTGAGCACCACCGTTGCGGACTTACGTTTCGCGAAGCCGCTGGACGAAAAAATGATCCGCCAGCTCATCGCCACGCATGAAGTGGTTGTGACGGTTGAAGAAGCGTCCGTTGGTGGCCTTGGCGCGCATGTGTTGACGCTGGCGAGCGACGCCGGTCTGATGGACACAGGCCTAAAAATCCGCACCATGCGCCTGCCAGATATCTTCCAAGAGCATGACAGCCCGCAGAAACAATATGACGAGGCCGGCCTGAATGCGCCGCACATCGTCGAAACTGTGTTGAAGGCGCTACGCCACAACAGCGCAGGCGTTGAGGGAGCGAGCGTGCGCGCTTAAGCGCACGCTTCTGTCACGCTATTACCCCGGAATAATCGCCTGCGCGGTTTGGCCGTCACCTTCGGGGGCGGCGATGATATCGCGCGTGATGCTGCCTTTATTGACGGTGGTAGTCTGCGGATCACCGACCGACGAACGAATGCCCAATTCGGCAGTGCCAGAGGTCGTCGAAATCGCGCGTTCAGCAGCGGAGCGCGCAGTGGTGCCACCAAATAAAGCCTCCAGCGTCTGCTCCTGACCAGCCTCGGCAGGGCGAATGGCCGAAACCACCGTCGGTTCAAGCGCAAAGTCAGGCGGAACCACCAACGGCGCAGCGCGGCTAACAGACGGTGCAGCCGACTGATTACCGCCCAATATACTACCCATAGACCCACATCCCGACAACAAAGGAAGCGTCATAAGGGCAACGGCAAAAAGGACAGGTTTGGTGTTCATATAAATATCCATTTTCAAGCCGAATTACGGGCGGGGAGCAGTTATAGGCGTGGCGGCGCCAAACATGGCGTCCAAAACCTGCTGCTTGGTGTCGCCATCCTGCGGACGCGGCGCGTTAGGGGTCGGCGTTGGCAAGGTGAAGGTCTTAGGGACTTCGATTGGCTTTGCCCGGCTTACTGCAAATTCGTCAGGGCGTTCGCGATCATAAATGCTGGTCGTTCCGCAGCCCGCAAGCGCAAGAATAGCAACTGACGCCGCTGCTAAGTTAGATATCCGCTTCATGACTTCTCCACTATGTCGGCTTTGCTTGCAGGTTCCTGAACATCAGGGCCACGATTGGTTTCCTTGTCACCTATCAGGAACGAACGGGCAAGCAATATCAATACACCTATGCTGATACAGGCGTCGGCCAGGTTGAATATATAAAAGGGCCGGAACGCACCAAAATGCAGATCGGCATAATCCACAACATAGCCATAACGCGTCCGATCAACGATGTTTCCAAGCGCGCCGCCCAAGACCAACGACAAGGCCAGCACGTCGCCGCGCAATTTCTCGCGCCACATCCATACGCCTACGCCGACCGCAATGACCGTAGTAAGCGCAACCAGCGCCCAGCGCTCGCCATCGCTATCCGCGGTTAGGAAGCTCATCGAAACGCCGCGATTTTCGGCGTAGCGCAGGTCGAAAAACGACACGATGTGAATGACGCCCCGCTCTTTCAACTGTAATGGCCCGAGCATCGCGAATTTCACGATTTGATCGGCGATGAACACGAGGCTAGCGAGCAGGAGCCCCTGAAGGCGGAATTTGGGGTTTGGATTCATTTGCGCGTCCTAACCGTATTTCGCGTCATGCTGAACTTGTTTCAGCATAACAATCTGTCGCCGTGCGTTATCCTGAAACACGTTCAGGATGACGATCAAGGGAGTGTGGTTATTACCCACCAACAACATCCGCACACCGACCGCACAACGCGCCATCGTCCAAAACCTCGGGAAGGTGCCGCCAGCAACGACCGCATTTGTGGTTGGTGGTTTTGACTGCGCCAGTCTCCCGACCATGATGCACCGCCGACACGATGAATATTTCGGCTAAGTCAATTTCGCCAGGATCACCGGGATAGTTATATTCGACTTCCAGACTTGAGCCAATTTCCTTGTTACGCCGCATAGGTTCGATCAGCTCGTTTGCCAGCATACGCCCCGCCCTGATGCGACCCCAATTTACAGACAATACTTCATCAAACCAACCAGCATCAACCTCCGGCCAATCCGAAAAATGCACGCTGTCTTCATCGGGGAATCGCGTCTGCCAAACCTCTTCGCTGGTGAAGACCAACACCGGCGCGGCATAGCGCACCAATGCGTGGAACAAAATGTCGAGCACCGTGCGATATGCCATCCGCTTTGGGTCGGTAGGCGCGTCGCAATAGAGGCAGTCCTTGCGGATATCAAAGAAGAAGGCCGACAGGTCTTCGTTGCAAAACTCGGTCAGCAAGCGGACATAAGTGTTAAAGTCAAAGTCATTGACCGCCGCCTTCAACTTCGCGTCCATATCCGCGAGCAGATGAAGCATATAACGCTCCAGCTCTGGCATGTCGGCGACCGCAACCTTTTCCGCATCGGAAAACCCATCGAGCGCGCCGAGCAGATAGCGGAAGGTGTTGCGCAATTTGCGATATTGGTCGGAAACGCCCTGCAGGATTTCCTTACCGATCCGGTGGTCCTCGGTGAAGTCCACGGTCAACGCCCACAGCCGCAAAATATCCGCGCCGCTGTCGCGCATCAGGTCGAGGGGGTTGATCGTGTTGCCGAGCGACTTGGACATTTTCATGCCCTTTTGATCCATCGTAAAGCCGTGGGTCAGCACCGCGTTATAGGGCGCACGGCCCCGCGTGCCGCAGCTTTGCAGCAGGCTGGACTGGAACCAGCCGCGATGTTGGTCGCTGCCTTCGAGATAGAGGTCCGCAGGCCATTGCAGGTCAGGCCAGCGTCCACTTTCAAGAACAAATGCATGGGTGCAGCCCGAATCGAACCACACGTCCAAAATATCGGTGACGCGCTCATAATCAGCCAAGGCGTAATCGCTGCCCAAATATGCCTGTGCGCGTTCATCGGACCAGGCATCGACGCCCATTTCACGTACGCCCGCGATGATACGCGCGTTAACACCTGCGTCGCAGAGATACTGGCCGGACTTGCGGTCCACGAACAAAGTGATTGGCACGCCCCAGGCGCGTTGGCGGGACAGCACCCAGTCGGGGCGGCCTTCGACCATTGCGGTGATGCGATTCTGGCCCTTTTCCGGAACCCAGCGGGTTTCCGAAATCGCGGTCATTGCTTTTTCGCGCAGCGTGCCATCGGCGCTGGCTTTGTCCATAGGCACAAACCATTGCGGGGTGCAGCGGTAAATGACCTTCGCCTTTGACCGCCATGAGTGCGGATAGCTGTGCTTGTAATCCGCCGATGCCGCGAGCAACCCGCCAGCCGCGTGCAACGCGGTGCAGATGGGGCCATCGGGCGCGTTGAATTTGGGGTTGATGACGCTGCCCTCACCGCCCAGCCAGAGCCAATCGGCGCGATATTTGCCGTCGCCTTCAACCGCGAACACCGGTTCAATGCCATTGGCCTTGCACAGGTCAAAGTCATCCTCGCCATGGTCGGGCGCCATATGGACGAGGCCGGTGCCGCTGTCGGTCGTGACGAAATCGCCCGCGAGCATCGGGCGCGGCTTGGCAAAAAAACCGCCGAGTTCGTGCATCGGGTGGCGGACCATTGTTCCGGCTAGATCGGAGCCTTTGCCTCGCCATTTGAATGACTGCACTGAATCGCCATACCATTCCAGCCCTGCCGAAGAAGGTCGGCCCTCTCCGATAGTCTGCTGTCGATCCAAAAATTGGAGCAATAAAGGCTCGGCGATGAGCAAGTAACGCACAGAGGCATTCGGCATGGCTTGCCCGTCGCCAACCCATTGGGCCTGACTCACGGAGTCAGCCCACAGCACATACTCAACATCCGGCCCATAAGCGATCGCCTGATTGACGGGGATTGTCCAAGGCGTCGTGGTCCAGATCACCGCATGCGCGCCGACTAGTTCGGCAATCGGCGATTCCACAATATCAAACGCTACATCGATCTGCGTCGAAACGATGTCCTCATATTCGACTTCGGCTTCGGCCAAGGCGGTCTTTTCCACCGGCGACCACATCACGGGCTTCGCGCCGCGATAGAGCTGACCGCTTTCGGCAAATTTCAACAGCTCCGAAACAATGGTCGCTTCGGCCTGAAAATCCATCGTCAGATAGGGATTGTCCCAATCGGCATTGATGCCTAGCCGCTTCAATTGTTCGCGCTGCGTGTCGACCCAATGTTGCGCATAAGCGCGGCATTCGGCGCGGAACTCAACGGCGGGAACTTCGTCCTTGTTGAGCTTTTTCTTGCGATATTGCTCTTCGACCTTCCACTCGATGGGCAGACCGTGGCAATCCCAACCGGGCACATAAGGCGCGTCTTTGCCCAGTAGGGTCTGCGTGCGGACGACCATGTCCTTCAGGATATGGTTCAGCGCATGGCCGATATGCATGTCGCCATTCGCGTAAGGCGGGCCATCATGCAGAATGAACTTCTCCCGCCCACGGCGGCGATTGCGGAGGTTCGCATAGAAATCCTGTTCCTGCCACCGCGCCAAAATGCCCGGTTCCTTCTGCGGAAGGCCAGCCTTCATAGGGAAATCTGTTTTCGGCAGGAAAACGGTGTCGCGATAGTCGATAGGGTCAGTCATGTTGTGCGGGTGCCT
>CAIPUN010000006.1 GCA_903868245.1 uncultured Sphingomonadales bacterium
GCATAAATGGCTGGGGCGGCAGGGATCGAACCTGCGAATGGCGGCATCAAAAGCCGCTGCCTTACCGCTTGGCGACGCCCCAGCAAGCCAGTAATCTGGCCAGTGCGGGCGGCTTATATCGCGGTAATCTTATTGCGCAACTGCTTAATCAATGCGCTGCACCCAGATATGGGTATCTGTGGCAATTCCGCGCTGGATATCCACAAGTTTTGACCGGATTTGCTGAGTCATTTGCCCCGCACCGCCCGCGCCAATGGTAAAACTACCCTTTATAGACTGTACTTTACCAACCGGCGTGATCACCGCCGCCGTTCCGCAAGCGAAGGCCTCGACCAAGCGCCCCGATTCTGCATCGGCCTGCCATTGGTCGATGGCGTAGCGTTCCTCACGTACGTTCAATCCTTGCTCGCGCGCCAAAGTTAGCACGGAATCGCGGGTGATGCCTTCCAATATGGTACCGTCGGCTGGTGGCGTAATCATTGACCCGTCATCGAACAAGAAAAACAGATTCATGCCGCCCAGCTCCTCGACCCAGCGATGTTCCGCTGCGTCAAGAAATACGACCTGGTCGCAGCCTTGCTTGATAGCTTCGGATTGCGCGACGAGGCTGGCGGCATAATTACCCCCGCATTTCGCCGCGCCAGTACCGCCCGGTGCGGCGCGCGTATATTGTTCGGACACCCATATTGAAATGGCTGGCGTACCGCTCTTGAAATAATTGCCTGCCGCCGACGCAATGACCATGAACAAATATTCGGCAGATGGCTTCACGCCCAGAAACACTTCGCTCGCGATCATGAAAGGGCGCAGATAAATGGAACCACCGTCTACCGGTGGAAACCAGTCTTTATCAACCTCAACCAATTGTTTGCACGCTTGCAGGAACATTTCTTCGGGCAATTCGGGCATGGCCAAGCGCTTTGCCGAGCGTTGAAACCGGCGGGCATTTTGTTCGGGGCGGAACAGGGCCATCCCGCCATCGGCAAGGCGATAGGCCTTTAGCCCCTCAAAAATCTCTTGCGCATAATGCAAAACGGCCGTCGCAGGGTCGAGCGTCAGGGGCGCGCGCGGCCCGACCTTTGCGTCATGCCAGCCTTTATCGTCTGAATAACGGATCGTTACCATATGGTCCGTGAACACCCTTCCAAAACCGGGGTCGATCAGCCGCGCCGCGCGTTCGCTGGGTTCAACTGGATTTGGGTTTGCCTCAAAAGGAAATGCGCCAGCGTTCATCGATGCTCTCATTCATTAGGGTCTTGCACTGTCCTATGTGCTAGGCCAAGATACGTCAATATGGCTGTCCCATCTTCTGTTTCTGTCACGCCGACCGCATCGCCTCTGTTCCTTCGTGAAAATGAAGTACGGCGGGGGGTTGAGCTTTTGTTTTTTGGATACACGCGGCTTACCCGCGCAATTGACGAGGGGCTGGCAGAGCATGGCCTTGGCCGTGCGCACCATCGCGCGTTGTATTTCATTGCGCGGCAGCCCGACCTGCCGATTAGCGCATTGTTGAAAATCCTCGCGATTACTAAGCAATCGCTTGGCCGCGTTCTAACCGATTTGAGTGACCGTGGGCTTGTCGAAACGCGAGCCGGGGATGTTGATCGGCGTCAGAAACTCTTGCGCCTCACGCCCGAGGGTATTCAGTTCGAAGCGCAATTGTTTGATGCATTGCGTAATAGTCTAGCGTCCGCTTATGCCGCGGCTGGGCAGGAATCCGTCACAGGCTTTTGGCGTGTGCTCGAAGGCTTGATCCCTGCTGAGGACAAAGCCATGGTCGTCGCCTTACAGAAAGATATATGATGCGCGATACACTCATGCGGCTCGAACAAACCATTGCCCAGCGCGGGGATGCCGCTCCTGAAAGCAGCTATGTCGCATCTTTACGCGCAAAAGGCCGTGGCAAAATCGCGCAAAAGGTAAGCGAAGAAGCGACCGAGACTATCATCGCTGCGCTGTCGGGTGACGCCGGGCATGTTACTGCTGAAGCGGCGGATCTCATTTTTCATCTGATGATATTGCTGCGCGATGTTGGCGTAACTCTAGACGATGTGCTCGCTGAGCTGGATCGCAGAGAAGGCGTGTCTGGCTTGGTGGAAAAAGCGTCGCGGACATGAGCTAAGGAGTGACACATGCCGATTGATCTGACACTGGAATATGACGACCAAAATATCTTCGCCAAAATTCTGCGCGGCGAAATTCCATGTCGCAAGGTGTTCGAGGACGAATGGGCCTTGGCCTTTGATGACATCAACCCGCAAGCCCCCGTCCATGTGTTAGTGATACCCAAAGGGGCTTATGTCAGTTGGGACGATTTCAGCGCCAAAGCCAGCGATGCTGAAATAGCCGGCTTTGTCCGTGCGGTTGGGCATGTTGGGCGTGTATTAGGGCTAGTCGAGCCGGGATATCGCATGCTCGCCAACATCGGAATGGACGCGCATCAAGAGGTGCCGCATCTGCACATCCATATTTTTGGTGGAAAACCGCTCGGCCCCATGCTTATGCGGTGAAATTAAGTTGCGCTAATGCACGGAGTGTTTAGTTCGGCTTTGGAGCTTTATTTATTTGGGAGATGAGTATGATATTCGGGCGCGTGAAGCCGCTTGATGCGATCTTGGCCACGGCTGAGAAAAAATCGCTCACGCGAACGCTGGGGGCTTTTCAGCTTACCATGCTAGGCATTGGTGCCATCATTGGTACCGGCATTTTTGTTTTGACCGCGGAGGCTGCAAATAAGGCTGGTCCCGCCATGATGATCAGCTTTGTCATCGCCGCCGTAGTTTGCGGACTGGCGGCATTATGCTATTCCGAATTGGCATCTATGGTGCCAGTTTCTGGGTCGGCTTACACATATAGCTACGCGACTTTCGGCGAAATTATCGCATGGATTGTAGGCTGGGCGCTCGTTCTCGAATATGCCATTGCGGCGTCTGCCGTTTCGGTTGGCTGGTCCGGCTATATGGTTGGGCTTGTCGAAAATATCTTTGCGATAGAGGTCGGCAATGACTTCGTTGCAGGGCCATTTGACGCGAATCCTGGCATTATCAACGTCCCCGCTATGCTCATCGCGTTGCTGTGTATGGCGCTATTGTTGATTGGAACCAAAGAAAGTGCGCGCTTTAACGCAATCTTGGTCGCCATCAAGGTGTCGGCCCTCATGCTCTTTCTTGTCTTGGCATTGCCAGCAATGAACGCAGAAAACTTCCATCCATTTAGCCCGAACGGGTTTTTTGCCAAGGAAGTGGTCGATCCGATTACGAATAATATGGTCACGGTCGGCGTTGCGGCTGCGGCTGCATCTATATTCTTCGCTTATGTTGGTTTCGACGCGGTTTCGACAGCAGCAGAAGAAACAATCAATCCGCAGCGGAATATCCCGATCGGCTTGATCGGTTCGCTCGCGATTTGCACCATCATCTATATGCTGGTTGCCGCCGGTGCTACAGGCGCTGTTGGGGCTCAGCCTGGCGGTGAGTTATCACAATCGAAAGAAGCTTTGGCTTTCGTGCTTAATGACATAGGTCACGGCTGGGCCGGCAAGCTGGTGGCTATCTCCGCCGCCGTGGCATTGCCTTCGGTGATCTTGATGATGATGTTCGGTCAAACCCGCATCTTTTTTGTGATGGCTCGTGATGGCTTGTTGCCGGACATGTTTTCCAAACTTCACCCGAAATATGGGACGCCGCATGTAGTAACATTGTGCACCGGTGTATTTGTGGCATTGTTTGCGGCGCTTTTCCCCGTGGGCAAGTTGGCCGACATTTCAAACTCTGGTACCTTGTTCGCATTCTTCACCGTTGCAGTCGGCGTCATGATTTTGCGTCGGACCAATCCCGACCGCCCACGGCCTTTCCGCACACCTTTGTATTTCCTGGTGTGCCCCTTGGCCGCGGCAGGTTGCGTGTTCCTGTTCTTCCAACTTTCAGGTTACACAGAGCTTATGTTCCTAGGATGGACTACAATCGGCTTAGTCGTATATTTCTTATACAGCCGCCGCCGGAGCCATGTTGGCCAGGGGATTGCGTAACATTAGCTGCTGAAAGGCGGTCGAGCGGCAATTTCGTGAAATAGTCGCCAAACGACAAAAGGACAGGGGCGTTTCGGCGCCCCTTTTCTTTTTGCTAATTGCGCGGGTTGGCAGGTAAGGGCTGCGTCGTTCCGGGGCGCGTAAACAGCTTCCCTTTCTCGCACCACAGGACAAGGCCAAGCGCAACCAGCCCGCAACAGAGAAAGCCAAGCGCAACCGGATAGACCGTGCCATCAAACTGCTGTCCGATGACTGCGCCTAGCGTAGCCGCAAGCACCGTGCGGACGAATGTTTGGAAGGATGAAGCTGCCCCTGCGACATGGCCAAAGGGGGACATTGCAATGGACGAGAAATTGGACCCGATAAAACCAATCATCGCCACATTACACGTCAACAATATGAGAAAGATCGGCAAGGACTTTGGCGCATAATGCGCCGAAAGTAATTGCAATGCGCCCAATGCGATAAATGTCAAAAGCGCGGCCTGCGATACACGACGCGCGCCAAAGCGTTCCACGATACGCGCATTGGTGAAGTTGGAGACCGCAATGCCGATGGCGATGATTGCAAAACCAATGGCGAAGAAATCCGCCGCGTTGAATACCTTGTCAAACATCTGCTGAGAACTGTTGAGATAGCCGAACAAAGCGCCCTGCGTGACACCCGCGCCAATCATATAACCAGCAGCGTTGCGGTTGAGGACAATCACCTTCCATGCCTTTGCCAGCGCCTTTGGCTGAATGGGGATGACATTTTCGGGTGCCAATGTCTCGGGCAAGCGCAGATAGACCCATATGGCGGCGGCGACAGCCATGACAGCCATCAGGTCAAAAATCATCCGCCAACCAGCGAACAGCAGCACCAACTGGCCAATTGTTGGCGCGATAATTGGTACAATCATGAAGATGAGGAAGATGGTCGACATGCGCCGCGCCATGGCGTCCCCTTCAAACTGGTCCCGGATGACCGAAATCACGAGCACCCCCATGGCCGCAGCCAACAGCCCATGGACAAAGCGCATGATCAGCATGATCTGAAAATCAGGTGCGAAGGAACATGCCAGTGACGATATCGCGGCGCCAATAGTTGCAATCAACAATATCGGCTTTCGCCCATAACGGTCGGACAATGGACCATAAATGAGCGCGCCGATTCCCGTTCCAGCCAGAAAGATGGAGATAATATACTGAATCTGGTTCGGCTCAGCGATTTTAAGACCGCGCACCATGGCGGGGAAGGCCGGCAGCATCGTATCAATGGCCAGCGCATTGAGCGCCATAAGCGACGACATCATGACGGTCAGCTCGCGCGGGCCAATGGATTTTTGAATGGGAGTCGAAGATGGCATTTTGTGGCTATGCGGGACCGGCCGCCATTTTGCCACCCGCTAAATCAGCCCAGAGCTGCGCATACTGCTAAAGCCATTCTTGCCGATGATGATATGGTCATGCACGGCTATTCCGAACTTTTTTCCCGCATCGGCAATGTCGCGTGTCATCGCGATATCTTGCCTGCTGGGCGCGCTGTCCCCGCTGGGATGGTTGTGGACAAGGATGATCGCTGCCGCGCCAAGGTCCATTGCGCGGCGGATGACTTCGCGCGTGTAAATGGCTGCTTGGTCGACGGAGCCTTCGCTCGCCACCTCATCACGGATCAGCATGTTTTTGCTGTTAAGATAGAGCGTGCGTACGCGCTCGATTGTTAAATGCGCCATGTCCGCGCGGAGATAATCGAGCAGTGATTGCCATGACGACAGAATCGGCAGTTCACGCACGGGTTCGCTGAGCAAGCGCAGAGCCGCCACTTGGACTATTTTCAGCGCCGCAACGCTGGTTTCGCCCATCCACTTTTCTTGCATTATGCTGTCGGCGTCTGCGGTTAGCAAAGCCGACAGGCTGCCATAATGGTGAATCAAATCTTTCGCGATCTGCTTGGTATCTCGGCGCGGAATGGCGAGTGCGAGCAGATATTCAATCAATTCATGATCGTGAAGGCTCTCCCCATTCTTCTCCAGCAAGCGTTTACGTAAACGCGCACGGTGGCCTGTGCCATGATGTTCCGACTTGTCCGCAATATCTGTCATCAGGCTTATCCTGTTGTGATATTGTTCTTTTCTGTGATTTTTGCGTCTGGCGCAAGTCACATCACGCAAATGGCGTTGCAACCGCTCGGCCTTTCCCGCATTTGAAGGACATGCTGAAATCTGCCGACGAAACACCGACGAACGATGTCGATGTGCACCCATATAGAGGCGCATGGTGGAAGTGGCGCGTTTTTGGCGGCGTCTGCATTTTGCTCGCTGTGTTAGTGCTTTTTGCTTGGGCTCAGCGTAACAATATTGCTGACCATTTTGTGCAGAATGCTTTTGCTGAGCGCGGTATCAAGGCAAGCTATAAAATCGATACGATTGGTTTCCGCACCCAGCGTATCAGGGACCTTGTCATCGGCGATTCTGCACACCCCGACCTTAGCGCTAAATTGGTCGAAATTGACCTAGCCCTGAACTTTTCCGGCGCAAATCTGCGCGACGTTCGCGCGGATGGCGTCATGCTGCGTGGGCGTTATGCCGATGGTACATTATCCTTTGGTGAACTTGATAAGTTAACTGACCCTAAGTCCGCCGAGCCCTTTGATTGGCCGGATATTGCCGTAAACATCAAAAATGCGCGCGCGCGGATTGATACACCTTGGGGCATAGTTCATGCAGGCCTGAATGGTGGCGGCCTGCTGCGGAACCGATTTACAGCTAATCTATCGCTTCGTTCACCAGTTATGAACGCCTCCGATTGTAAGGCGACGAACGTGCAGTTTGATGGCAAGCTCCTGCTTGAATGGCGTGAGCCGCGATTGGTTGGACCAATCACCTTCACCGATGCCAAATGCCAAAGTACCGGCATCGCACTTATCGCGCCGCGGATTTATACCAATCTCAAGCTGTCTGAACGCCTTGACGCATGGGGCGGCACCTTCGCTTATGCGGCAGATGCGCTCAGATTATCGCAGGCGCAATTACGCGGCATATCCGGCAAGCTGACGGTCGATGGCAAGCTAGAGCGCATTGGTCATATGATTTTGTCAGCGCGCGGCGCAATGTTTATCGGTAACGGCGCATTGGATCGAGGCACCATACCGACCCTGCGTGCTTTGGCCGTGCAAACCAAGAATACGCCAGTTGGCCCAATCGTGGCGCGCATGACGCCCGCATTGGAACGCGCTGGCGATCAATTTTCTGCGCGGCTCGTCTTTGATGCCTTTCAGGATTCAAAAGGCCGCCGCGGGGTAAGCGTCGCCGATCTTGCCTTCACCAGCGCCTCAGGCGTCCGTGTGCGGCAGACCGGTTCTTTTGTCCTGAGGAGAACCACGACGGCGTGGCAACTGGGCACGCCCGCGCAATTGGCGCTGTCTGGACCGAATGTGCCAGCCACCACGCTCCGCCTCACGCAGTCTGGGCAGGGCTGGTCTGGCAACATCTTCATCGCGCCTTATGCTTCAGGCGGGGCAAGCCTATCGTTGCCAAAGCTTGTGTTCAACATTGCCCCATATGGTGCTTGGCGCTTTGCCGGGCAGGCGCGGATGTCGGGACCTTTGCCAGGTGGGTTCATCACTGGCCTGAATATGCCGATATCGGGGAGTTATGATGGCGGCGCCCTCAATCTTTATGAGGGATGCCAAAATGTCCGCTTTGACGCATTGCGCCTATCGAGCCTCGCTTTGCGCGGTCAGTCGCTTCGGCTGTGCCCTGATACAGGTCGGCCCATGCTCGCTGTGCGCGATGACAAACTTGGTTTTGCAACCAATGTCGCAGGTTTTAGCAGTGTAGGCACGCTTGGGAACGAGCCCTTCGCTGCGCGCGGTAAGCATGTCCGCTTCAGCCTAACCGATGGTTTTGGCGCCAAAGATGTGGTCGTCGAACTGGGCCAACCGGATGCCCGCTCTGTTTTCAATATTGGCAGCTTTGATGGCAGATTTGGTCAAGGTGGCACTTACGGCACGATGGCCGACGGCGCGGGACAAATCGGCAATGTGCCGTTACTGATTGACGCGGCATCGGGCGAATGGCGCTACCTTGTCGATACGCTCACCATCAATGCGCGGCTGAATGTTTTGGATGCGGATCAGGTCGACCGGTTCAAGCCCATGCTGGTGCCCGATGTGCGGCTGACACTCGTCAACAACATCATCAACGCGACCGGACATTTGGTTGAGCCCAATACTGGAACGCGGGTGTCGGATGTTGAAATCCGGCATGATTTGAACAGCAGTAGCGGACGCGCCTTGCTGGCGGTGGATGATCTGCGATTTAATGAACGCTTCCAACCCGATTTGCTCACGTCTCTTGTCTTGGGCGTGGCCGCCAATGTCGATGGCAACGTCTCAGGCGATGGCCGTATCGATTGGGACGCGGCAGGGGTGCGCAGCACTGGCCGCGTGTCCACGCGCGATATGAACTTGGCGGCCGCCTTCGGACCGGTCGAGGGGCTGACCACTGAAATCCTGTTTTCCGACCTTTTAGGCCTTGAAACAGCATCGGGCCAAATCGCGACGCTGGGCTCGGTCAATCCCGGCATTCCTGCGCTGGGCGGAACCATCAGCTACCGATTGCTGCCCAATCGGCAGGTGGCGATTGAATCGGGGCGCTGGCCATTTGCGGGGGGCGAATTGGTCCTTGAACCGACTATCCTCGATTTCGGGGTTGAGTCCGAACGCCGCCTAACCTTCCGTGTCATTGGTATTGATGCGGAAAAGCTGCTGGCTGGATATGATTTTCAGAATCTGCGCGTCACCGGTGTTTTTGATGGGACCTTGCCCATGCTGTTCAACCAAGATGGCGGCCGGATTGTCGGCGGCACTCTCGTGTCGCGAGCTGGCGGCGGTGAGGTGAGTTATCTCGGTGAGCTTGCCTATGAAGATATGGGAATGTTTGCCAACTATGCTTTCAATGCATTGCGCTCTATCCGCTATTCCACGCTAACCATTGGTGTCGGCGGTGACTTGGGCGGGGAAATCGTCACCGACATAAGCTTTAGTGGTCTGCAACAGGGCACAATGGCAAAGCGTAATTTCCTCACCCGCCAACTGGCGCGTTTACCGATTCAATTCAACGTTAGTGTGACGGCGGAATTCCTTAAGCTGATCGGCTCTATCCGCGGGATTTATGACGCCAATTATGCCGCGGACCGCGATCTACAATATTTGCTGGATGAGCAGAAAAAGCAGAGCGCGAAACCGGAGCACACAAACACCAAAGAAAAACCATCAAATGAATGAACCATTCAGCAAAAGGAAAGCGAACATGGTGCAAAAGCCGGATCAATTGACGAACCGCACGGATAATGCGATTCGTTCCAACATGAGGAAAAGGATATTTTTGTGCACGCCGTTAATGGCGTCGGTTTTGACGGGATGTGTGCAGGTCACTGCGCCTGACAAGCCAATCGTTATCAACCTTAATATCGCGATCCGGCAGGAAATATTGTACAAGCTGTCTGCGGCGTCCGAAAAAGTGATTGAAAATAACCCGGGAGTATTTTGATGAGAGATTCTGTTGAAATGATCATCGCGGCCTTGTTGCTGGGTGTCACCGCAACAAGCGCAATGGCCTTCCAGTCGGGCCGGGACCCAGCCTATCAAAGCGCGCGGGAAAGCGGGCAGGTCGGCGAAAAATCAGACGGTTATCTGGGCTTTGTTGTTCCACCCTCGTCGTCGGTTCGCGCGTTGGTCGAGGATATCAATATTAAGCGCAAGGCCGTGTATTCAAAAGAGGCCCTAGCAAACGGCGCAACAGTTGAGGAAATGGCCTTGCGTACGGGCTGCCGCCTGATTGCAGAACGCATGGTCGCTGGCGAAAAATACCAGACGCCGTCGGGGCAGTGGAAAACCCGTGACGGAAGCGCGCCCGAACTGGACCCGCGCTGTCCGCGGTGAGACTGCCGACATAGTTTGGATAGGCCGCAGCAGAGATGCTGCGGCCTTTTCTATTGCGTCGCAACATTCTTGCAGGCGCGCTGTTGACTTGGCGCAGACGCTCTCCTAAAGCGCCGTTGCCTAGGCGGGGTTGCCCCGATTTCGTGGTGGTTCCCTTTGTTAAAGAGGATGCAATCACATGACGTCGGACAATTCCGGGCAGGATGGCAAAGGCAAAAGTGACGCTCGGCTCGATTCGTTAGACATGCAGCTGAAAGCGGCGCGGAAGGCCGAAGCAGAACGCGCAGGTAAAGATCAGGTCCCAGCCAAAGGAATGCGGCAAGGGAACCGGGTTTTAACTGAGCTGATCGCTGGTCCTGCTGGTGGTGCACTGGTTGGGTGGTTGTTTGACCGCTTCTTGGGTACTTCGCCTGCGCTTCTGTTGGTCTGCATGTTTTTGGGCATCGCGGTCGCCTTCAGGAACATTATAAAGATCTCAGGGGAGCGTCCGGAATAATCTGGGCGCTTGCGTCGTATAATATGCCTACGCGAATGCGCTTGGGTGTGGAAAAAACAGGGTAGTGAACGTGGCAGGCGAAAGCGGCAAAATCGATCCGATGTACCAGTTCAAGATTGAGCCGCTCGCGCAGCTTAATCTTGCAGGTTACGACGTCTCCTTCACCAACTCTTCGTTGTTTATGATCCTCGTATTGGGCGCCTTGTGGCTGTTCATGTGGGGCGGAATGAAGCGTGATCTGGTTCCCGGTCGCTGGCAGATGGCGGTTGAAGGCGTAACCGGCTTCGTCAACAATATGCTGACCTCAAGCGTTGGTCCCGAAGGCAAGAAATATGTGCCTTTGGTGTTCTCGCTGTTCATGTTCATTCTGATGGCAAATTTCATGGGCATGATGCCATTTGGTATCGTCCCCGGTGTACACCCGTTCACTGTGACCAGCCACCTGACCATCACTGCCGTGCTTGCGGTCATCAGCTTTGGTACCGTTCTGATCGTCGGCTTTTGGAAGCATGGCCTGCATTTTTTCAGCCTATTTGTCCCACATGGCACACCTTGGTGGTTGCTGTGGCTCATTCCGCTGATCGAACTGTTTTCGTTCCTTATCCGTCCCTTCAGCCTCGCACTTCGTCTTTTTGTCGCCATGACAGCTGGGCATGTGTTGATGAAGGTGTTGGCGGGCTTCGTGATTAACGGCCTCAACGCAGAAGCTGCGTGGGTGCCATTGGTGGTGAGCATTCCTTCCTTTATCCTGATGATTGGTATCACGCTCCTTGAGCTGCTGGTATGCGCCATTCAGGCTTATGTATTTGCACTTTTGACTTCGTTGTACATCAACGACGCGGTCAATTTGCACTGAGTTTTTTCGACTACCCATATGTATTTTTGACAGGAGTTATTATCATGGACGCAGAAGCAGCAAAATTGATCGGTGCAGGTCTTGCAGCAATTGGTGCCGGCCTCGCCGCCGGTGGTGTTGGCAACGTTTTCGGTTCGTTTCTTCAGGGCGCTTTGCGTAATCCTGCAGCAGCAGACGGTCAGCAGGGTCGTTTGTTCATCGGCTTCGCGGCTGCCGAACTTCTCGGTCTGCTTGCATTCGTTGTTGCGATGATCCTGATCTTCGTTGCCTAATTGACGGTTTCGCCCCGGCAACCGCCGGGGCACTCTTTCATAAGGACAAGCGCGTAACATGCCACAAATTGCCCAGATTCTTGAAACTTATGCATCACAGTTTTTTTGGCTGATGATTGTCTTTGGCTTGGTCTATTTTACGATCGGTCATGGCATGTTGCCAAAAGTGGAAGCAACGGTGGACGCACGTAATCGCAAGATTGCGGACGACCTTGCGGCTGCCGAGCTTGCGCGTGCGGAAGCGGATGATCTGGGGGATAGTGGCGAAGCTGATCTAACGGCGGCCCGGACCGCGGCGCAAGCTAAGTCTGCCTCTGCCAAGGCTAAGGCTGCTAAGGATGCCGATGCGCGTCTAGCGAAGGCTGACGCAGAAATCAGCGCAAAGATTGCCGCTGCCGACGCCGAATTGGCCAAGGCAACCGCCAAAGCATTATCGGACATCGAAACCGTGGCCGCAGAAGCCGCAGCCGATATCGTTGCCAAGGTTTCCGGTGCCAAGATCACATCTGCGCAAGCCGCAAAAGCAGTGAAGGCGGTAATGTCGCATGGCTAATCCATTAGTAGAAACCGAAGCGGTCACAACAGCCGCCGCGTCTGCAACCGCCGCGCCGGTAACCGAGGCGACTGCGATTGCAGCTCCCGCCGCCGAAACACATGCCGCAACCGAAGCCCACGCTGGCGCGGAAGAACATGTAGCACCGTCGGCGCTGGGCTTTGATGCCTCAATGCTCGTCGCATTGGCGATGCTCGCGGTGATCGCTTTGGCCATCTGGAAAAAAGTCCCCACGATGATTGCCGGCGCGCTGGACAGCCAAATTGCCGGCATTCGTGCGCAATTGGATCAAGCAACCGCTTTGCGGGCCGAAGCGGAGGCCATTAAGGCCGAATATGAAGCTAAGGCGAAGCAAGCAGCGATTGATGCCGAGGCGATGAAGGCTTCGGCAGAAGAAGAAGCTAAGTTGATTGTCGCACGTGCTAAGTCCGACGCTACCGCGTTGATTGGCCGCCGTGCACAAGCCGCCGAAGATAAAATTGCTGCTGCCGAACGCGCTGCGATTGCTGATGTCCGCAAGACTGCGGCCACGGCTGCTGCGGCCGCTGCTGCGCAACTTATCTCTGCGCATCATGACGCAAAGGCCGACGCCGCACTAATTGACCAGTCGATTGCGTCGCTGAACTAAGCTGAACAGCCGCAGATTTGTCATTTCCCCGCCTAAGCGGGAATGACGTTGTGTAGTCTAAAGACGTTGCCTACATGGCAGGCAACATGTCCAAAGCCGACCGCCCCGACCAACCCAATGCTGCCGCCCGCTTTAGCGAGGAAAAGGCAACATATGCAGTGCGTGGTGCGGACGCACCGGATTTTGACACCGGTATCGCCGCGATCCGCAATGTCCTGAAGACCCTTCCGCTTAAACCCGGCGTCTACCGTATGCACGATGCGCGCGGCGAAATATTATATGTCGGCAAGGCGCGTGCGCTGAAGAACCGCGTCGGCAATTATGTGCAGATTGACCGGCTACCCAATCGCCTGCGCAGAATGGTCGCGCTGACGCGATCCATGACCATCGTCACCACCAATAGCGAGGCTGAGGCGCTGTTGTTGGAGGCACAACTGATCAAGCGATATCGGCCCGCTTACAATGTGCTACTGCGCGACGATAAAAGCTTTCCCTTCATCCTGTTGCGCGCCGACCATAAATTTCCGCGTATTCAAAAACATCGCGGTGCGCGTCGGCATAAGGGGCAATATTACGGCCCATTCGCCAGCGCTGGCTCGGTCAACCAAACCCTGAACGCGTTGCAAAAACTGTTTTTGCTGCGAAGTTGCACCGACAGCTTCTTTAACAATCGCGACCGGCCATGCCTGTTGTACCAAATCAAGCGCTGCTCCGCGCCCTGTGTTGGGCGGATTGATGATGCGTCATATGATAGCCTTGTTGCGGACGCCAAATCCTTCCTCGATGGCAAATCCTCCGCTGTGCAGGCGAAGCTAGCCAAGGAGATGGAGTCGGCGGCTGAGGCACTAGACTTCGAACGTGCTGCCATGGTCCGCGACCGGCTTCGGGCGCTGACCTTCATTCAAGGGTCGCAGGCGATCAACGCAGAAGGCGTGGGCGACGCAGATATCTTTGCGCTAGCGCATCGTAATGGTGTGATGGGTATCCAGGCGTTTTTCATTCGCGGCGGGCAAAATTGGGGGCATCGTTCGTTTTTCCCGTCGCATGTGGCCGAAATGACCGAGGATGAGGTATTCACCAGCTTCCTTGCGCAATTTTACGAAGATGTGCCGCCCGCCAAATATATATTGCTCGACCGCGAACTGACCGAGGCGGATCTGTTGGCGGAGGCATTGTCCGAACGTGCCGAACGCAAGATTGAAATCAGCATGCCGCAACGCGGTGACCGTGTACGCTTGGTCAAACAAGCGACACGCAACGCCGAAGAAGCGCTCGACCGGAGACTGGCGGAGAGCACAACGCAGGGTAAATTGCTGCAAGAGGTGGCTGACCTGTTTGAATTGTCTGAACCGCCGCGCCGGATCGAAGTTTATGATAACAGCCATATTCAGGGGACCAACGCTCTGGGCGCGATGATCGTGGCAGGACCTGAAGGTTTCATAAAAGGCCAATATCGCAAGTTCAACATCAAAAATCCTGACACCGCACCTGGTGACGACTTTGCCATGATGCGCGAAGTCATGGCGCGGCGATTTGGGCGGTTGATGGAGGACAAGGAGCCCGAACGCGATGCAAACTGGCCGGACCTTGTCCTCATCGATGGTGGCAAGGGACAAATGAGTTCCGTCATGCAAATCGTGCGCGAATTGGGGGTTGAGGATGTTGCTTTTATCGGCGTGTCCAAAGGCCCAGACCGCCATGCGGGCCGCGAGACGTTTCACTTCTCTGACGGCCGCGAATTCACGCTGCCTGTCAACGCCCCCGTTATGTTTTATTTGCAGCGGCTGCGCGATGAGGCGCACCGTTTTGCTATTGGCGCGCATCGTGCGAAACGCAGCAAGGCGATTACCGTCAGTCCGCTCGACGAAGTTCCGGGAATTGGCCCATCGCGTAAAAAGGCGTTACTTATGCATTTCGGCACCGCCCGCGCCGTGCGCAATGCCAGCCTTGAGGACTTGCAAAAGGCCCCCGGCGTATCTGCCGCCGTCGCGCAGACGGTCTATGATTATTATCATAGCAACGGCTGACCTCGGCTGCAGCGGAATGCTACGACGCTATTTTGATTGCATGGCGAAGCGGGTTCGATAGAGCCATGTTATGACGAACAATCAATTGCTACTTGAAGCTATCGCGCTCAAAAAATGTGTCACTTTGGTGTACAATAATGTGCCGATGAAGCTGGCCCCACATATTCTGTATTCGAAGCATAGTGCCGTGTTCACTGATGCCGTCATCTTGGAAAAAAACGGCGAAGTGCGACGCGACAAGAAGCTCGGCGCTTTCCATTTATCGGGGCTCAACGATCTGCAACTGACGGACCAGTCATTTGAAATTGATGCTTCGTTCGAACCTTCCGCCGAAAAATATACAGATGTGACCTTATTCATGGTGCGCACGGACGCAGGATAGAGCTTCCCCTCACGCCGCAGTCTTGGCATGAGGGCGTATGGACATTTCGGCATCTGCCATCATCTGCGCGGTCCGCAACCATGGCGAAACAGGCGCCATTGTGCGCGGATTTACGTCGGATTACGGTATGCTTGCGGGCTATGTCGCTGGCGCGCGCGGGCGGCAGTTGCGACCCGTCCTTATCCCCGGCAATGTGATCAAGGGCGAATGGCGCACGCGCATTTCTGGCCAATTGGCGCGCCTGACGCCCGAACCCGTACACAGCCGCGCACATTTACTCAGTGAACCATTGGCGACTGCGGCGATTGACTGGGTTACGGCGCTTACCGCAGCGACGTTGGCGGAGGGCGTACCCTATCCGCGTGTACACAGCGCAGTGGATGGCTTACTATCCGCCATAGAGCTGGCGCCAGCTGCTCGGGTATGGGCAGGGGCGGTGGCGCAATATGAGACGTTGCTGCTGTCTGAACTTGGCTATGCCGAAGAATATGACAGCGACATAGCGCCTGTGGCGATGTTGGCGCAGACCCGCAAGCGGCTAGTCGCGCATGTGCTGGGGGACCGACGCGCCGACGTCATGGCCGCGCGTGAACGTTTGGTGGAGCGGTTGAAACGAGCAGTTGCATAAGCGCGCTGCTGTTGGCAGGAGAAATCCTGAAATTTCATTATCGTCATGCTGAACTTGTTTCAGCATCCATCTTGCCCAATAGCCCGCGGCTTGTGACGAGAAATGGACCCTGAAACAAGTTCAGGGTGACGGTAGAAAAATTGAAGGACAGGTCGAATGTTAGTTGCCTTGTTACCTGGGGACGGAATCGGCCCCGAAGTTATCACGCAAGCACGGCGCGTTTTGGACGCGCTCGGCATCGACGGGCTGACCTTTGAAGAGGCGCTGGTTGGCGGCGCGGCCTATAAGGCGACCGGACATCCTTTGCCGGAGGACACGCTGGCGCTTGCCAAGCGCGCGGATGCGATTTTGTTTGGCGCGGTCGGCGATCCGGATTGCGATGCGCTGGAACGGCACCTGCGCCCTGAACAGGCAATCTTGGGGCTGCGTAAGGAACTATCCTTGTTTGCGAATCTCCGCCCAGCCACCTTGTTTCCGGAACTGGCCGATGCCAGCGCGCTTCGTCCTGAAGTTGCGACGCAAATCGACATGGTTATCGTCCGCGAACTCAATGGCGATGTCTATTTCGGCGAAAAGGGTATGCGCAAAACCGCCGATGGTAAGCGCGAAGGCTATGACATCATGTCTTACAATGAGGATGAAGTGCGCCGCATCGCCCGCGTCGGTTTTGAAACCGCAATGGCGCGGGGCAAAAAATTATGCTCGGTAGACAAGGCCAATGTGCTTGAAACGTCGCAATTGTGGCGCGATGTGGTGATCGAAACCCATGCCGAATATCCCGAAGTCGTGTTGAGCCACATGTATGTCGACAATTGCGCGATGCAATTGGTGCGCAACCCTGGTCAATTTGACGTCATCGTGACTGGCAATTTGTTCGGCGACATCTTGTCCGATCAGGCCAGCATGTGCGCTGGTTCGATAGGCATGTTACCGAGCGCGTCGCTGGACGCTACTCAGAAGGGCTTATACGAGCCCATCCACGGCAGCGCGCCCGATATTGCGGGGCAGGGCAAGGCCAACCCGCTTGCCACGATATTGTCGGCGGCCATGATGCTGCGTTACTCGCTCGGCTTGCCAGAGCAAGCTGATCGTATTGACGCGGCGGTCGCCAAAGCACTTGCGGCTGGTGCCCGTTCGCCCGATCTTGGTGGGACGATGTCCACCAGCGAAATGGGCGATGCCGTGTTGGCTGCCTTGTGATGTTGGTCCAACATCCCAATCTTCGTCATCCTGAAATTGTTTCAGGATAACGAGCCCCGGATGCGCCTTTGTGCGTTATCCCGAAACAAGTTCGGGATGACGATCTGTGGTTTTGGATTTTAGTGGCTTCGCACAACTGCCTGGTAACATCCTAAGCATCTCCCCATTGACGCAACCCCTATAGTCGCCGAAAAGCGAACTTATGAAGAAAACTACAGGCCAGAATCGCGAAATTACGAAGCATTGGCGTTCCGCCACCCAAGCGGTGCGCGGCGGCACTTGGCGCAGTGAGCATGGCGAGACGTCGGAAGCATTGTTCCTGTCATCGGGCTTTACCTATGACGATGCTGAAACCGTTGCTGCGCGCTTTGCTGGTGAACAGGATGGGATGACCTATTCACGGTTGCAGAATCCGACGGTGCAAATGCTTGAAGAACGCATCGCGCTGATGGAAGGGGCTGAGGCGTGCCGCGCCCAAGCCACGGGCATGGCGGCGATGACCACGGCGTTATTGTGCCAGTTGCAAATGGGAGACCATGTCGTTGCTGCGCGTGCCGCGTTCGGTTCTTGCCGCTGGCTGACCGACAATCTGCTGCCGAAATGGGGCATCACCACAACTACTATCGACAGCCGCGACAATGACGCGTGGAAGGCCGCGATTCAACCAAATACCAAGGTTTTCTTCTTTGAAACGCCGGCAAACCCGACGATGGACATTGTCGACATGGCCTATGTCTGCGGTCTGGCGAAAGAGCATGGCATAACAACTGTCGTCGATAACGCCTTTGCCACAAGCGTGTTGCAACGTCCGATGGATTATGGAGCGGATGTTGTCGCCTATAGCGCAACGAAGCTGATGGACGGGCAGGGACGCGTTTTGGCGGGTGCCGTCTGCGGTTCGCAAAAATGGATGGATCAGGTTTTGTTGCCGTTTCAGCGCAACACAGGGCCCAATTTGTCGCCCTTCAACGCATGGGTGGTGCATAAGGGGCTGGAGACCTTGGAACTGCGCGCCATGCGGCAGTCAGAGAACGCGTTGGCGGTGGGCAAATTCCTTGAAGGCCGCGTGCCGCATATCATGCATCCCGGTCTTGCCAGCCACCCGCAGCATAATCTCGCCATGAGCCAGATGAAGGCGTGCGGGCCGATCTTCGCCTTTTCGGTCGATGGTGGCCGTAAACAAGCGCATGCATTGCTGAACGGATTGCAGTTGATCGACATTTCCAACAATATCGGCGATGCACGCAGTTTGATGTGCCACCCCGCATCCTCCACCCACCACGGCATGGGCCCCGAAGCCCGCGAGGCGATGGGCGTCGGCGAAGGCATGATCCGCATCAATGTCGGCTTGGAAGACCCCGCTGACCTCATCGAGGATCTGGATCAGGCGCTAAAGGCGGCGGGTTTGTGACCAGCATATTGAATTCCTTCTTCGCGGTCAGTGCCAGCACCGAGGGCATCACTGTGCGCGTTGCACCAAATTTTTTGGCGGAACAATCCGTGCCCGCGCAAGGACGCTGGTTCTGGTCCTATCATATCCGTATCGAAAATGGCGGTGACGAACCCGTGCAATTGATGACGCGGCATTGGCGCATCACAGATGGTCGCGGCATGATAAACCATGTCGATGGCGATGGCGTGGTCGGCGAACAACCAGTGCTCCGACCCGGCGAAAGCCATGATTATGTGTCCGGCTGCCCTTTACCGACACCCACCGGCACGATGGAAGGTCAATATCGTTTTGTGCGGGAGGATGGTTCGACCTTTCTGGCGGAGATTCCCTGCTTTACGCTGGTGGCACCAGCCACGGCGCGATGAGATTACGCGCATGAAACGTACGCATTTGCCTTTGAACGGTCTGCGTGTCCTCGACGCCGCCGCGCGGCATTTGAGCTTTACGAAGGCCGCGGACGAGCTCGCCGTGACACCTGCTGCAGTAGGCCAGCAAATCCGTGCGCTGGAGGATATGTTGGGCGTTGTGCTGTTCCGCCGCACACCCAAGGGGCTTGAACTGACCGACGAAGCAGCAAACGGCCTTGATGCCTTGCGCGCAGGCTTTCTGCAGTTTGAAGAGTCGGTCCGTGCGATGCAGGCGGGGCAGTCTTCCAATGCGCTAACCATTGCCGCGCCGCGAGATTTTACCGCCAAATGGCTAGCTGCGCGTCTGGCAAGCTTTAGCAAGGCAAATCCTGATACCCGATTTACCTTGGTTGCGGCCGACGAAGATGTGAATTTTACCGAGGCCAATTTGGACCTTGCCATCCGTCTGACCACTGGTCCGGGGGAACATGAAGGGATCTGCCTGGCGGCTGGCGCCTATGTAACCGTCGCCGCGCCAGAGGGCGGGGCGGATACTCCGATTAGCTGGCCAAATTGTCCCGTAGCCGACGGCGTGGCTGCTGTGCGTTTGGCCGACGCCGGCCTTGCCATTGACGCCGCTGCGATTGGTCTGGGCAGGGCGACTGTCCCGCTGATCCTTGCCGAAACTGACATCGCCAGCGGTAAAGTGCGTGCCGTCGACAATGCAAAAGAAAGCGATGAAGCCTATTGGCTGATCGCCCCCTTGCCGCAATGGCGGCAGAAGAAGGTGAAGGCGCTGGTTGAGGCGTTGACGAGGTAGACCAAGAGTCATAGTTGATTTGCAGATCAACGTCACCCTGAACTTGTTTCAGGGTCCATTCCGCCTTTCAAGGTCCGTCCTAGCTGCATGATAGACCCTGAAACAAGTTCAGGGTGACGAGGGGGGCAGCCAGGGAGAAGAGGGGGTGGTAAGGGTGAAGAGGGGGCGGCTAGGGTAATGCTCACGGGAAGGGATGCCGCTTCCATCAAGCGTCAATCGTATCCTCATCCAACTGCGCAGCGTTTTCTTGAATGAAGTTGAATCGGTGCTCGGGATTCTTACCCATCAGCCGGTCGACCAGGTCGTTGACGACCGCGCGGCGTTCATATTCATGCGGTAAGGTGATGCGGATCAGTGAGCGGGTCGCCGGGTCCATTGTAGTTTCCTTCAACTGGTTCGGGTTCATTTCGCCCAAGCCCTTAAAGCGGCCCACATCGACCTTTTTGCCCTTGTACACCGTTGCTTCCAACTCGGCGCGGTGCGCATCGTCGGCGGCGTAGACGCTTTGGCTGCCATGCGTCAGGCGATAGAGTGGCGGCCGCGCGAGGAACAAATGCCCTGCCTTCACAATCTCCGACATTTCTTGGAAGAAAAATGTCATCAGCAAGGTCGCGATATGCGCACCGTCAACGTCAGCATCGGTCATTATGATGATGCGCTCATAGCGCAGATTGTCTGGGTTGCAGTCCTTGCGCGTGCCACAGCCTAGCGCCAGTTGCAGGTCGGCGATTTCATTGTTTGCGCGGATTTTGTCGGCGGTGGCAGATGCAACGTTAAGGATTTTACCCCGAATCGGCAAAATCGCTTGCGTCTTGCGATCGCGTGCTTGCTTCGCGCTGCCGCCGGCGCTGTCGCCTTCGACAATGAACAATTCGGTGCCGGTCGGGTCGTCTGATGCGCAATCGGTCAGCTTGCCGGGCAAGCGCACCTTGCGGCCAGACGTCGCGGTCTTACGCTTCACTTCACGCTCGGCCTTGCGGCGCAAGCGGTCGTCGACTTTTTCAAGGATGAAGCCCATCAACGCCTTGCCGCGCTCCATATTGTCGGCAAGATAATGGTCGAAATGGTCACGAACCGCGTTTTCGACGAGGCGCGTGGCCTCAGGCGAAGTCAGCCTGTCCTTGGTCTGGCTTTGGAATTGCGGGTTTCGGATGAAAACCGACAACATCAATTCGGCTTCGTTGAAAATGTCTTCCGCCGATATCTGCGCCGCCTTTTTCTGGCCAATCAATTCGCCAAAGGCGCGCAGGCCCTTGGTCAGCGCAGCGCGAACGCCCGCCTCATGCGTACCGCCATCGGGCGTGGGAATAGTGTTACAATACCAGCTATAGGAACCGTCGGAATATAATGGCCACGAAATCGCCCATTCGACGCGGCCCTGCGCATCGGGAAAATCTTGGGTTCCGGCGAAAAATTCGGTGGTGGCGCAGGCACGGGTGCCAAGCTGCTCGCGCAAATGGTCGGACAGGCCGCCGGGGAATTGGAACACCGCTTCGGCAGGTACATCTTCGCTGGCCAGTTCAGCATCGCAGCGCCAGCGAATCTCGACGCCAGCGAACAAATAGGCCTTCGACCGGGCAAGCTTGAACAGGCGCGCGGGTTTGAACTTGGCTTCCGCGCCGAAAATTTCAGGGTCAGGCGTGAAGGATATGGTGGTGCCGCGCCGGTTGGGGGTGGGGCCAAGCTCTTCCAGCTTGCCGACCGGATGGCCTTGCGCGAAACGTTGGCGATACAACTGCTTGTTGCGGGCAACTTCGACAACGGTATCGGTCGACAGGGCGTTGACGACAGAAACGCCGACGCCATGCAATCCGCCGGAAGTCGCATAGGCTTTGTCGGTGAACTTGCCGCCGGAGTGCAAAGTTGTAAGGATAACTTCAAGCGCGGACTTGTCCGGAAACTTCGGATGGGGATCAACCGGAATACCGCGACCATTGTCCGTGATAGTCAGGCGGTTGCCGACACCCAGATGCACTTCTATCCGGCTGGCATGGCCTGCAACAGCTTCATCCATCGAGTTATCGAGTACTTCGGATGCCAGATGGTGCAGCGCACGTTCGTCGACGCCGCCAATATACATGCCGGGGCGACGGCGCACCGGCTCAAGCCCCTCCAACACCTCAATCGCAGAAGCGGTATAATCATTGGATGCGGCGGTGGCGGCCGCGCTGCCGCCGAACAGGTCATCGGTCATACCCATGCTATAGGCGCGGGAGAGTCGGCGGCGCAACAGCCGAACGATACTCGGCTGTGGAAATAAACCGGATCAGCGTCTTTCCGCGGGCGTGGATATAATGGCAAAGTTGCCGCTCGCTTGCGCAACCAACTTGTCATTCTGTGTGATACGGGCGGATAAATGGGCAACGCTCCGACCCTTGTTATCCAAAACGGTTTGGCACAACAGTTGGCCCTCCACGACGGGCCGAAAATAGCTAATCGAGATATCAATTGTCGCGCACGCATATCCGGCATCAAGCACTGAATACAACGCTGCGCCCATGCCAGTGTCCGCCATTGCGTAGATGACAGCGCCATGCACAACGCCGTGCGGGTTCAAATGTCGGCCATCAACCGGAAGCAAAAGCGTACTGCTGCCGTCTCCTTGCTGCTCTACTGTTAACCCGATGAGATCAGCAAATGGATGGTCCATGCTTTCTCTCACCGCTGTCTTAACGAACCCGTGGGCCGCCAAATGGCATGGGTGGCGGGGGGCGGCGCACACCGCGTGGAAGTTGCGCCTGATAGGCGCGGCCGCAATGTTCGACGCAATAAGGGAATCCAGGGTTTACCGCCTCACCACAGAAATGGAAATCCGCCTCACCAGGGTGGCCAAGTGGCCAGCGGCAAATGCGCTCGTTCAAATCGAGCAACGACGTTTTGTCCGCCATTTCCGGACTTGGCTTTGCCGGCACAAGGCGGCGTGGCGGGGCAGGCGGGATCGGCGCTTGTTGATCGCCGGGACCCTGACGCATGAAGCCGCCGGGTCCGATCGATACGATACGCGGCATAGCCGAAGCGCGTGTTGTGGGCGCTTCTGCGGTATCATCATCGGCGCGCACAGAGGCAATGGTTTCAGCAGGCGGTGCGGATGGCCGCGGGCGCGCTGGCGCAGCGGCGGCAGGCGCCTTTGCAGGGGCAGGTGCGGCCTTTTTCGGCGCAGCCTTTTTATCAGCGTCGTTGGACTTCACCGGGGAAGGGCGCGATTTCAGACCCAGACGGTGCGCCTTGCCGATAACAGCATTGCGGCTGACGCCGCCAAGCTCATCTGCAATCTGGCTTGCGGTCAGGCCTTTGTCCCAAAGCGCCTTTAACTGATCAATCCGCTGGTCGGTCCACGACATAAATGCAATTCCAATAACGAGTTCTATTTGCCGCCTGAATGACGCGATTGCGCCTTGCGGTTATCGTTGCAAGCCGATAGTCGATTGCGCGATGACTATCCACCATAAAAGCAATATCGGCCAAGATAGGGACGCTAACCCCGTTGTGCAACTGCCCGACGGCGAACGCCATATCCGCAATGTAAACTGGGTCGGCCTGCAAACCTTGTACATGAAAGAGGTTCGCCGCTTCTTCAAGGTGCAGCTGCAAACCGTTTGGGCCCCGTCAATCACTACATTGCTCTATCTAATTATCTTCACAGTTGCCTTGGGTTCGGTAAAGCCAACCGTTTTGGGCGTGTCATTCGCGGATTTTATCGCGCCTGGCCTGATCATCATGGGCATGATGCAGAACGCGTTTGCGAACTCAAGCTTCTCGCTGTTGGTGGGTAAGATTCAGGGCACGATCGTGGATTATCTGATGCCGCCGCTTTCGAATGCGGAAGTTTTGGCCGCCCTTACGGCAGCTGCGGTGACACGGGCGTTTCTGGTTGGCGGAACGATATGGCTCGCCATGGTATTTTGGCCTGGCGTCCACGTCACACCCGTTCATTTCTGGGCGGTTTTGTGGTTCGGGCTGATGGGATCGATGATGCTTGCGCTCATTGGGGTCATGACATCGATCTGGGCTGAGAAATTCGACCATGCCGCAGCGATCAGCAACTTCATTGTGGCACCTGCGGCTTTGCTGTCTGGTACTTTTTATTCGGTAGATAAATTGTCACCTGCTTTTCAGGCGATTAGCCACGCTAACCCGTTTTTCTACGCCATTTCAGGTTTCCGCTATGGTTTTATCGGCAACGCAGACAGTCCGGTTATGTTTGGTGGATTGCTCTTGCTCGCGCTAAATGCGGTGCTTGGGCTTATCTGCTATCTCTTATTGCGTTCCGGATGGAAATTACGCGCTTAATCGACGCTGCGAAAGTCAAATTAAACCGTCCTGCTTTTTAGCTTGCCGGTGTCCATGTCTGCGCCTGACAAAAGGGTCCGACACAGCCTTTGACGACCAGATTACCTGATTTGCCCTTATAGACAATCGAGCGATAGGTTTTGCCTGACTTGGGATCGTAAATCTGGCCTTTCCATTCTTTGCCGTCGGATTTGAAACCCGTCAGAACATTCATGCCCAATATGGTCCTGTTGCGAAGCGCTTTATCGGGATTGTTCAGGTCCTTCGCACCTGCACCAGCCGGCGGGTTGATAAGAAATTTTACCAACTTCCCGCATAATGCGGCGCCACATTGATACACTTCGACTACGCCATCCTTGCTTTGCGTTATCCAGCGCCCTGAAATTGGCGCGGCGGCTTGCGCTGGCATTGCCGCGCACATGGCGGCTGCGATTACCCATGTTTTAGCGTGGTGCATATCTGGTCCTTTGCGTTGAAATGTAACATAAGCAGGGAACAGGCAAGCCGCAATGCTTTTGCCTTTTGCTTGTCCCATGCTAATTCATGAACGCATGAGTGAGATAATCCTTTTCGATTACTGGCGTTCGTCCGCAAGCTATCGTGTGCGCATTGTGCTGAACCTTAAAAATGTGCCGTACACACGCGTGCCAACCAGCCTGCTGGACAATGCGCAACGTGCGCCCGATTATGTGGCGCGTAATCCGCAAGGCTTTGTCCCGATGCTGTCCATCGACGGGCATGACCTGACGCAAAGCCTTGCGATTATTGACTATCTCGATGCGGTATATCCCGACCCCATGATGGTCTCGTCCAATCCGGTGGAGCGGGCGAAAACTTTGGCGCAGGCGTTGGTTATTGCCGCCGATATACACCCGATCGATAATTTGCGCGTGCTGCGATATCTAAAGGACCATATGGGCCAATCGCAAGAGGCTGTGGACCAATGGTACCGGCACTGGATAATCGAAGGTTTTACGGCGTTGGAGGCCATGGCACCCGATAATGGCTTATTCGGTGGAGAGCTGCCGAATTTGGCTGATGTCTGCCTCGTGCCGCAGATGGCCAATGCCCGCCGCGTGGATACGCCGTTGGACTCTTTTCCCAAGCTTTTGCGGATGGATGCCGCGCTAACCGCGCTTCCGGCTTTTGCGGCGGCGCATCCTGACCAAGTGAAGCCCGACTGATGCCAACACAAAAATTGAAACTCAGTGCGTTTCTGCCCTATCAATTGTCCATTACATCAAACGCGGTCAGTGACCTGATTGCGCGCGCCTATCGCGGCAAATTTGCGCTGAAGGTACCAGAATGGCGGGTCATGGCTTTGTTGGGCGAAGGTGATGTGGCAACGCAGCGGCAGTTGGTTGCGGCAACCGCGATGGACAAGGTCACCGTGAACCGTGCGTGCAAGGCGTTGGAGGACCGCAGCTTGATCAGCCGTGTGCCGAACATGTCTGATGGCCGATCACATCATCTAACTCTGACGCCAGCCGGACGCGATTTGTACGAACAGATTGTGCCGGAGGCGCTGGCGTTAGAGGCCGAGCTTGAGAAGATATTGGGCAGCGGTGAGGCCAAGGTGTTGGAAGCGATGTTGGCGCAATTGCGTCTACGAGTCGCTGAACTTGGCTAGGTTCGCAATTTCCTCGCGCCCAAAATTACCGTCGTCTAAACGCAGAGTTGCAGTTGCCGCAACTGCAATATCGTTGCATGAAGGACAAAAGGCGGAGAAAGACTATGAAGCTTGCATCGTTGAAGTCGGGCCGTGATGGACATCTGGTTGTCGTATCGGACAATCTTGCTTGGTATGCGGATGCAGCGCATATTGTCCCGACTTTACAGGCTGCTCTGGATGATTGGGAAGAGTTTTCCCCTCGATTGCAAGCACTCGCAACCGATCTAGAACATGCAGTCATTCCGCGCGAACGTTTCCACGAACATGATGCTGCCGCACCATTACCGCGCGCCTATCAATGGGTGGACGGTTCGGCCTATGTCAATCATGTCGAATTGGTCCGCAAGGCGCGGGGCGCTGTTCTGCCCGACAGCTTTTGGCATGATCCGTTAATGTACCAAGGCGGTTCGGATGAATTTCTTGGCGCGCGCGACGATATCCCCTTGGCCGACGCGGCCTGGGGCTGTGATCTTGAGGCGGAGATTGTTGTCGTAACGGGCGATGTTCCAAAAGGCATATCGGCGGCAGATGCCTTGTCTTATGTCCGGCTGGTTGGTCTTGTGAACGATGTGTCCCTGCGCAACCTAATCCCCGCCGAGTTGGAAAAAGGCTTTGGCTTTGTGCAATCGAAACCCGCCAGCGCTTTGTCACCCGTTTTTGTTACGCCGGACAGCCTTGGGGATTATTGGAAGGGCGGAAAGCTGCATCGCACCTTGAATGTTGACCTTAATGGCGCACCATTTGGACGCGCGGTGGCTTCGGACGATTGCACTTTTGATTTTGGAACCTTGATCGCGCATCTCGCCAAGACGCGCAACATCGGGGCAGGGTCTATTATTGGCTCGGGCACCGTGTCCAATCGTGATGCGAATGGCGGCCCTGGCAAGCCCGTCGCCGCTGGCGGCTTGGGCTATAGCTGTTTAGCCGAAGTGCGCATGGTCGAGAAAATCCAGACGGGCGACATGGTGACACCGTTCCTAAAGAACGGCGACGTCGTGCGGATTGAAGTGCTCGACACGGCCGGACACAGTATCTTTGGTGCTATTGAGCAGACCGTCCGCAAAAGTTGAAGGGGTATGCGAAGAACGCCACTTCAATATCCATACCGTATAAATTACGAAAGTCCGCCATGCCCAAAACCAACACACCGATGAACCGACGTGCCATCCCAGCTGAAGCCGTGGAAAGCATTTGGCATGCCGCGGACCAATGGGCCATTCGCCGTATTGATTGGCAGGGGGCAAACCCGCCGCGCGGGTCATTATTGTTTCTGCCTGGCCGCGGCGACCATTATGAAAAATATCTGGAGACGCTGGCTTATTACGCCGATGCTGGCTGGCGCGTGACGGCCATTGACTGGCGCGGGCAGGGCGAATCCGGACGGTTATTGGCGGACCCGCATGTTGGTCATATTGATGATTTTGCGACTTGGATTGCCGACCTGCGGTATTTTTGGGATGCTTGGAAACAAGAAACGCCCGGACCGCATGTTGTGATGGCGCATAGCATGGGTGGGCAATTGGCCATGCGCGCTTTGGTGGAAAAGGCGATGGACCCTGACGCGGTCGTGCTCAGCGCGCCGATGTTGGGTATTCAGACTGGCGGCCTGCCTCTGGCTCTGAACCATGCTTTTGCCAAGCTGATGGTCAAAATCGGCAAGGGCGAGGACGCCGCCTGGAAAGTCAGCGAGAAGCCGATGTCGCCGATGGAGAGGCGCGGCAAAATGTTGACGCATGATGATGATCGTTACGAAGACGAAATCGCATGGTGGAAATTGCGCCCCGATGTTAAATTGGGGCCGCCAAGCTGGCATTGGATCGAGCGCGCGATCGCGTCGATCCGCATGTTGGAAGCGCCAGGCCTGTTAGAAGCGGTTAAAGCGCCTATCTTGCTGCTCGCGACCACTGCCGACCAATTGGTGAGTACCCCGCGCGTGATCGCCGACAGCAAACGTTTGCCGCATGCTGAAACATTGATTTTCGGCAAGGAAGCCGCGCATGAATTGTTGCGGGAGGCGGATCCTGTGCGTGACCAGTGCCTAGCGCGCATTGACCGCTTTCTGGAAACCAACGCACCGCGACCATGAGCGACTTTGAATTTGCTATTATTGGCGCCGGCATAGCTGGTGCAAGCCTTGCGGCAATATTGTCCGCGCGGGCATCTGTGGTGTTGATTGAGGCAGAGGCACATCCTGGTTATCATTCTACGGGGCGGTCGGCGGCATTTTGGGTCGAATGCTATGGCGGGCCATCGGTTCAGCCACTCACCACCGCGTCAGGACCATTTTTGGCGGCACCGCCTAAGGATTTCCATGACGGCCCATTGATGCATAAGCGCGGCGCGCTGCATATAGGTACATCGGATCAGACGCCGATGGCAGACAATATGCGCGCAGAATTTGCAGCTAGTGGTGTGCAAATCGACGTCAGTGACCGCGCGGCGGTGGCAGCGCGTGTGCCGGGACTTCGCAGCGAATGGACGCATGGCCTTTGGGAACCAGACTGTTGCGACATTGATGTTGCCGCGCTCCATGCCGCGTATTTGCGCCAAGCAAAACGACAAGGCACAATGCTGCATTGCAATAGCCGTCTGAACGCCGCTAATTGGCGAAATGGCGCATGGCAGATTTCGGCAGATAGCCTCAATTGTTCCGCAAAAATTCTCATTAACGCGGCTGGCGCATGGGCGGATAACGTGGCGCAAATGGCGCAGGTTCGGCCCTTGGGAATCCAACCCTATCGTCGCACCATCGCGCAATTGATCGTTTCGCCAGACGTTCCTGCGGACTTGCCTTTGGTTATCGGCTTGGACGGCAGTTTCTATTTCAAACCGGACGCGGGTGGCCGCTTATGGCTTAGTCCGCATGACGAAACGGCAACCCCGGCCTGCGACGCCGCTCCAGAGGAATGGGACGTCGCAACGGCCATTGATCGCCTGCAGACCGTGGTGGACTGGGACATTCAGCGCGTCGAACATAAATGGGCCGGGCTTCGCAGCTTCGCGCCGGACCGGCTGCCCGTCATTGGCCGCGATGCAGGGAATGATGCGTTTTTCTGGTTCGCAGGGCAGGGCGGCTTTGGCATCCAGACTGCCCCCGCCGCCGCGCAGCTTGCCGGATCGATGCTGGATGAAGCTACCGCGGCGCCGTCCAAAATTGACGCTGCCGTCTACACGCCAGAGAGGTTTCGTTAACGCTGCGCCGCAACCTCCGCTGCGTCACTGGCCAGTCGGTCGGCGCGTTCGTTTTCGGGGTGGCCATTATGACCTTTTACCCAAATCCATTCGACGTGATGACGGGCAACGGCATCGATCAGGTCATGCCATAAATCGGCGTTGCGGACGGGCTGTTTTGAAGCGTTTTTCCATCCATTGCGTTGCCAGCCGTTGACCCATTTGGTGATACCATCGAGGACATATTTGCTGTCGGTGTGCAATTTGACATGGCACGGCTCAGTGAGGGTTTTGAGCGCCTGTATTGCGGCGGAAAGCTCCATCCGGTTGTTGGTGGTGTCAGGTTCGCCGCCTGAAATTTCCTTTTCATGCTTGCCATAACGGATCACAGCACCCCATCCGCCAGGCCCGGGATTGCCCTTGCACGCACCATCGGTGAAAATCTCAAGTTGCTTCACGCCTGATGCCTGAATAGGTTTTCAACCTCTGCAGGGTCGCTGTAAAAATCCAGCCGACGCAGGAAAGCCAGCGGGTCTTTGCGCGTCACAAGCGCATTGGCTGGCGTATTAATCCAGTCATAGCAACGCGTGAGCAGAAACCGCAGACATGCGCCGCGCAGCAAAGTGGGCAAGGCCGCCCGCGTTGCCATGTCCAAGGGCACAGTATCGGTGTAGCCCGCCAACAAGCCTGCGCTAACGTCGGCGTCAAACACCGTGCCATCATTGGAAAAGCACCATGCGCTGTGCGTCACCGCCAAATCATATGCGCGGATTTCCGTGCATGCGAAGTAGAAGTCGATGAGACCACCAACATGGTCACCCAACATCAGGACATTGTCTGGAAATAGATCGGCATGGATTGCCGCAACGGGCAGATTGCTCGGCCAATACGCTTCCAGATAATCGCATTCGGCAAAGACCCGCGATGACAGGCCGACCGCGATGGACTCCAGACCCTCCGCCGCGCAACGCAACGCTAAAGGACGCCACGCGGAAACGCCAAGGCTATTGGGTCGGGACATAGTGAAATTGGCAAGTGCCTTGTGCATATGCCCCAACGCCGCGCCGGTAGAATAAGCTTGTACCGCCGTCGGCTCAGTTACCGACACCCCATCGAGAAACTCAATCAAGCAAGCCGGTCGCCCCGCGACCGTTTGCAGCCATTGGCCATCACGATCCGTGATAAACTGTGGTACCTTGCAGCCTGCATCGTGTAAATGCTTCAACAGGGCATAGAAAAACGGCAAATCATCTGGATTTACGCGGTTTTCATACAAAGTCAGGATGAAGCGGCTTTGCGTTGTTTGCACGAAGAAATTGCTGTTTTCAACACCTTCGGCAATGCCCTTTAACGCGACAAGTTTGCCGGCATCATAATGCGCCAGCAATGCGTCAACCTGCTGCGGTCCTAACTGCGTATAAACCGCCAAATCAGCTCGCCGCGCTAGCCAGTTCGCGTGGCAGTTTGAATGTGACCGTCTCCTCAGCGGTGGTCACCTGCTGCTCATCCAAGTCGAAATGCAATGCGAGCGCGTCGATAATCTCGCGCACCAACACTTCTGGGGCCGACGCACCTGCGGTTAGGCCGAGCGTTTTAACGTCATCAAACCAGTTGAGGCTGATATCTTCGGCGCGCTCCACCAAATAAGCCTTAGCACCCGATCGCGCCGCAACTTCCACCAAACGCAGCGAGTTGGAGCTGTTCGGCGCGCCAATGACGAGGACCAAGTCGCATTCATGCGCAATTGCCTTTACCGATTCCTGTCGGTTCGACGTGGCGTAACAAATATCCTCACCCTTTGGTCCGACGATGTTGGGGAAGCGTTGTTGAAGGATGCCAACAATCTCCGATGTGTCATCGACCGACAATGTCGTCTGCGTCAGAAATGCGAGATTGTCGGCGTCAGCTGGTGCAATCGAACGGGCGTCGTCGGCGGTTTCCACTAATGTCATCGCGCCAGCGGGAACTTGGCCAAAAGTGCCGATGACTTCGGGATGTCCTTCATGACCGATGAAAATGATATGTCGACCGGCCTCAACTTGCCGTTCCGCTTGTTTGTGGACTTTCGAAACCAAGGGGCAGGTCGCATCGAAATAGGCGAGGCCGCGTTGCTGCGCATGGGCGGGTACAGATTTGGGTACTCCATGTGCCGAAAATACAACATGGCCACCATCGGGCACTTCGTCGAGCTCTTCGACAAAAATCGCACCTTTGGCTTTCAAGCTGTCCACGACATAGCGGTTGTGGACAATTTCGTGGCGGACATAGACCGGCGCACCCTGTTGTTCGAGCGCAAGCTCGACAATCTGGATAGCGCGGTCAACGCCAGCGCAAAAACCACGTGGTGCGGCCAGAAGCAGCCGGATCGATTTTTTGGAGAGTGGTTGTTCAGTCATGCGCGATGTTCTTTAGTTAAAGTCGCGGCATCCGCCAAGACCTTTCCCCTGTTGCGCGGGCCGCAATGGGGGGATAAGGACCAGATCACGTTTCGCACCCGCGACCCAAGTCTAAGAAACCCGAGGATTGCCCTTTATGAACTACGCCGCCAAAGCCCTGACCATCGGTATTGCCGCAGCTACTTTGGCCGGTTGCTCACGCGACGGAGATCTGGATGTCGCCGCTGGCGTTGGCGTGAACGTCACACGTTCCGGTTGCCCAACGGTTGCGGTGCCCGATGGCACGGGTGACATTACCTTTTTTAACCCAGTGAACAGCACAGACGCCGATGCTATCGATGTGGTTGCGACGATCACAAATATTCGGCCTACGTGTAACGAAAGTGGCGAGAAAATCTTTTCACAGGCAACATTTGATGTGCAAGCGCGCCGCAACGATGCGCGCGGCGCTCGGACGGTAACTGTGCCTTATTTTAACACGGTGGTTCAAGGCGGCAGTGCCGTTATTGCTAAGCGGGTCGGTCAAGTGACACTGCAATTCGCCGATGGCCAGCAACGCGCATCTGCGCAGGCGCAAGCGGCTGGATATATTGACAAGAACGCGGCCAGCTTGCCCGCCGAAATCGTGCAGAAAATCACCAAGAAGCGCAAGCCGGGCGATCCCGACGCGGCGCTTGACCCTATGGCCGATCCCGAAGTGCGCGCAGCGGTTGTCCGATCAAGCTTTGAAATGCTCATCGGTTTTCAGCTGACTGAAGATCAGCTGCGTTACAATGTCACGCGTTGATCCGCGTTAATTTCAAGGCACAGTCATGACACTTTTTGAACAATATGCAGCGCATGTCGATCATGCGCTGGACGCACTTGTGGCGCTCGGAACCTTGTCGGCGGATTTGGATCGAAGCAATGTAACGGTCGAACCGCCGCGCGATGCGTCGCATGGCGACATCTCCACCAATGCAGCGATGGTGTTGGCCAAGCCCGCTGGAACGAACCCGCGTGCTTTGGCGGACGCCTTGTCGGTTGAGCTTACAAAGGTCGCTGGTGTTACAGCGGTTGAAATTGCCGGACCTGGGTTCCTTAACCTGCGGCTTGATGCGTCTGCATGGCTTGATGAATTGGGCGCAATCGCGGCATCGGGCGATGATTATGGGCGGTCGCATCTGGGCGATGGCAAGTCGGTAAATATCGAATATGTCTCGGCCAACCCGACCGGTCCCATGCATATGGGCCATTGCCGCGGCGCTGTCGTCGGTGATGCTTTGGCCAAATTGCTGGAATTTGCTGGTTACCGCGTTATCCGCGAATATTATATCAACGATGCGGGCGGCCAAGTTGATGTCCTAGCACGATCAGCGCATTTGCGCTATCGTGAGGCACTGGGCGAAACCATCGAAATCGCTGAAGGACTGTATCCCGGCGATTATCTGATCCCCGTCGGCCAGCAACTGGCAAAACGCTTTGGTGACCAATATCTCGCTGCGCCAGAAAACGAATGGCTTGCTTTATTCCGTAAGGCCGCCGTTGCCGAAATGATGGAGATGATCAAGGCGGATCTGGCCTTGCTGGGCATCCACCACGACCTGTTTTCGTCCGAAGCCGAATTGCATGAGGCTGGCAAAGCCGATGTCGCGGAAAAAGAACTGCGCGCGCGCGGGCTTGTCTATGATGGCGAGTTAGAAAAGCCAAAGGGTAAGGAAATCGAAGATTGGGAGCCTGTGACGCTTCCTTTGTTCCGCTCCACGCAATTTGGTGACGACCAAGATCGACCGATTAAGAAATCCAACGGCAGCTGGACCTATTTTGGCGCAGATCTCGCTTATCATTTCCAGAAAAGCCAAGGCGTCGATGCGATGATCGACATTTGGGGTGCGGATCATGCGGGCACAGTCAAACGGATCAAGGCGGCGGTCAATGCGCTGACCGGTGGTAAGGTCGATTTCGATGTGAAGTTGGTGCAGATGGTGCGCCTGCTGCGCGGCGGCGAACCTGTTAAAATGTCCAAAAGGTCGGGCAGCTTTGTAACCTTGGCTGAGGTGATTGAAGAAGTAGGCAAGGACGTTGTCCGCTTCACGATGCTGACCCGCAAGGCCGATGCGCAAATGGATTTCGACTTTGCCAAGGTGGTGGAAGCCTCGAAGGACAATCCGGTATTCTATGTGCAATATGCCCATGCGCGTATATCATCGACCATGCGCAAGGCAGAAATCGAAGGGCTTGGCCCCGATGGCACGCATATCGCGATGCTGGGTGATGCGGAGATCGGCCTCATCCGCGAAGCCGCAAATTTCCCGCGTATAGTGGAAGCCGCGGCAAAATCAGGCGAGCCGCACAGAATTGCTTTTTATCTTAATGACTTGGCGGCTGCGTTCCATGCTTATTGGAACCTGGGCAATGACCAACCTGACAAGCGTTTCATATTATTACAAAATCCGGAACTGACTGGCGCAAGGCTTTTCATGGCGCACAATATCGGGCAAGTCTTGCGCAATGGATTGCGGCTGATGGGGGTTGAAGCCGCGTATAACATGTAGGGATTGGGGACGTGATGTGATGGACCGCAAATATGATGGACTGAATCTCGACGACAATGATCGCCTGCCTTGGCTCGAAACCGCTGACGGTAATGCCACAGAGACAAACGGTTCGCGCATGAGTGTCACCTTTTGGGCGCTTGCAGGCTCATTTTTGCTCGCGGCAATTATCGGAGGCGTTTATTGGCTTCAGCCCAGCCAGAGGAGCGGCGCAAACGGCACGGGCGAACTGATTGTCGCGCCCAAGGGTAATTACAAAGAAAAACCTGCGGATGCTGGCGGCAAAAGCTTCGAAGGTGAGGGCGATTCCGCCTTTGCCGCAAGTGAGGGGCAGAAAACAGGTGCTGTGCTCGCGGCTCCGCTTGCTGGCTCAATGGTCGCACCTCCGCCTGTGGCGGCGAAGCCAGAGCCCCTTATTGTAACCAACAGCGCGCCTGCAAATTCCGTCTTGGTGCAGTTGGGCGCATTTGGTGATTCCGCCAAGGCCGAAGCGGCGTGGACCGGTCTAAACAAGCGCTTTGGCTTTTTAGCGGGCATGAACCGTAAGATTGCCCAAACCAATGTCGAGGGCGGGCGCACCGTTTTCCGCCTGCAAGCTGTAACGGCCAATTCTACGGAAGCACAGCAGCTCTGCGCAAAGTTGAAGGTCGCCGGTGAGAATTGCCTGATACTGCGGTAGGTCTCGCGCGAACGCACACTCTCGCTCGTCATGCTGAACTTGGTTCAGCATCCATGGTGCAGTAAACCCAAGGCATGCGATCAGAAATGGACCCTGAATCAAGTTCAGGGTGACGATGTAAGGCGTTAGGATGACGGGAAGAGGCCTAGATAACGGGAGGCGGTTGGGCAAGCTGGGCATATAGTCCCCTTTTCATGTTGATGCGTTGCACATAGCAACGTACGCAGCGCCAAACTTACCGAGGAAAAGAATATGCCTGCTTTATACGATGTCTCCATTCCTACCTTCATCCGCGGTTTGAAAAACCTATCGAACATGCTCGAAAAGGGTAAGGCTTTTGCCGCTGAGCAGGGCGTGGATTTGGCTGAATTGCTTGATGCGCGGTTGATCGACGATATGGCCTCGCTTACGAAACAAGTGCAAATGACGACCGATACGGCGAAGTTTGTCGCAGTCCGTGTAGGTCAGGTGGAAAACCAGCCTTGGGCCGATGATGAAGCCAGTTATGACGAGGTCCAAGCCCGTGTGGCTAAGGCCATATCCTTTCTGGAAGCTGCGTCACCCAATGGTTTTGAAGCCCGCGAGGATGCAAAGGTTGTGCTGACCACACCCAGCGGCGACATTCCGTTCACTGGCAGTGTCTATGTTCACGGCTTTGCTATCCCCAATTTCTTTTTCCATCTCAGCATGGCCTATGCGCTGTTGCGGATGAAGGGTGTGCCCGTCGGTAAGCTCGATTTTCTGGGCGCTATCCGGTAATTATACACAGCTTAAGCGCCACTTCCGGCCGTTCCATGCTTGCCTTGGGGCGGCGGCGGGCTTAGCGTTCTTCCCATGAAGCCGGTAATATTTGGCCTATCTGGCCTGACCCTGACGGATGATGAAAAGCGCCTGTTTCGCGATGTCGAGCCAGCAGGCTATATTCTGTTCAAACGCAATATCGAAGATCGCGCGCAAGTTCGCGCGCTTACTGACAGCTTGCGGACGTTGCATGGGCGCGACAATGTGCCCATCCTGATTGATCAAGAGGGCGGCCGCGTCGCGCGGATGCGTCCGCCAGTCTGGCCGGATTTCCCCGCTGGCGGTGCGTTCGATGTATTGTATGACATCGCGCCCATCACCGCGATTGAGGCGGCGCGGTGCAATGCGGAGGCTATTGCGCTCTCGCTGACTGAAGTTGGTATCAATGTTGATTGTTTGCCCGTTCTCGATGTGCGTGTTCCCGACACGCATTCCGCTATTGGCGACCGCGCCTTGGGCAGCGACCCGATGCGCGTGGCCGCACTGGGGCGCGCAATCCTTGATGGCCTTGCCTTGGGCGGCGTCATCGGCGTCGTCAAGCATATGCCGGGGCAGGGCCGCGCGACGGTCGACACCCATCACGACTTGCCCCATGTGACCGCAAGCGCAGCGGAGCTTGAGCAAGACCTTGCCCCATTCCGTGCGCTCAACAACGCCGCGATGGGCATGACGGGCCATGTTGTCTATGATGTTTGGGACAATGCGCACACCGCCACCATGTCACGCTTTGTCATTGATACGGTTATCCGCGCGCAAGTCGGTTTCGATGGCCTGTTGATGAGCGATGATCTCGACATGAACGCGTTACAAGGCGATGTTGCGAGCCGCGCTTTGGCCTGCGTACAGGCGGGCTGCGACCTTGCGCTCAATTGCTGGGGCCGCTTTGATGAAATGGTCGCCATAGCCAACAATCTGCCCGAAATTACGCCGGCTGCCCGTGCGCGCCTTGATCGCGCAATGGCGCTCCCGCCTGTGCCGTTTGACGCCGACCGGTTGGCACATCTGCTCGACAAACGAGACCAGTTGCTGGCCTTGGCCGACACGCAAGCGAAGCTTACGGGCGGAGCTACCGGCGCGGCATGAACGAGCCGATGCTCTTTGACGCTGAGGACGCCCTCCGCGACGAGAGCGCTGCCAATGTTGAAGTTGGCCCAGATGTTCTGACCATCGACATTGACGGCTGGGAAGGGCCGCTGGATCTGTTGCTCGCGCTCGCGCGCACGCAAAAGGTCGACTTACGTCAATTATCTATTCTTGCCTTGGTCGAACAATATCTGGTGTTCATTGATGAGGCGCGCGCGTTGAAGCTGGAGCTCGCTGCTGATTATCTGGTGATGGCCGCGTGGCTGGCCTATCTTAAATCGGCGTTGTTGCTGCCCAAGGATCCAACGATTGACCCGTCGCCGGAGGAACTTGCATTGCGCCTGCAACTGCGGCTCGAGCGTCTGAACGCCATGCGCGAAAGTGGCGCGCGCTTGATGGCACGCGACCGGATTGGCCGCGATGTGTTCTTACGCGGCACACCCGAA
>CAIPUN010000007.1 GCA_903868245.1 uncultured Sphingomonadales bacterium
ATATTTGGCTGGATTGCGAACGATTAAGGAGTCGCCTGAACCGCCCGCTTGGGCTAGGAACCTGCTTATGTCAATAAGAAGGCTTCCCGAAAATCTGGTCAACCGTATTGCCGCTGGTGAAGTGGTAGAAAGACCGGCCAGTGCGTTGAAAGAATTGGTGGAAAACGCCATTGATTCGGGTGCGCGGAACATAAGCGTGCGCCTAAGCGCAGGCGGTATCGATCTCGTGGAAGTCACTGACGATGGGTGCGGCATGTCACCATCGGACATGGTATTGGCGCTGGAACGCCATGCCACGTCCAAGCTGCCTGATGAAGATATCGAAATGGTCTCGACTTTGGGTTTCCGAGGGGAAGCTTTGCCATCGATTGCCAGCGTATCCAAAATGACGCTGGAAAGCCGCCCTGCAAATGCCGAGGGCTGGACGCGGACAGTGGACCATGGTGTGGTGACAGGGGAGGGGCCAGCCGCTTTGCCTTTTGGCACGCGCGTGCGCGTTGAAAACCTGTTCGGCAATGTGCCCGCGCGCCGTAAATTCCTGCGCAGTGCGCGCGCAGAATATGCCGCCGCGCTCGACACGATGAAGCGGTTGGCTATGGCGCGACCCGACATTGGCTTTGTGGTCGAACATGACGGGCGGCGCGCCTTGGCGGTGCAACCGACACCATCGCGGCCCGAACGCGTGGCGGCGCTGACCAGCAGCGAACTTATCGACAACAGCGTCGCGCTCGATTTTGAACGCGAGGGCGTCCGACTTGGCGGTGTGGCTAGTCTGCCCACCTATAATCGCGGTGTCGCGGACCATCAATTTCTGTTCGTCAACGGCCGCCCCGTGAAGGACCGGTTGCTCATCGGGGCCGTGCGCGGCGCTTATGCCGAAATGCTGGCGCGGGACAGGCATGCGGTGGTGGCCTTGTTTCTGGATTTGCCGCCGACTTTAGTGGATGTGAACGTCCATCCCGCCAAGACAGAAGTGCGCTTTCGTGACCCCGCGCTTATCCGAGGCATGATCGTATCCGGCCTGCGCCATGCGCTCGATCAATCCGGTTTTCGCGCCGTGCAAAGGCCAAGCGCCGATGCGCTCGCTGCATGGCAACAAGAGCCGATGCAAACCGCGCAAGGCGACATTTTTGCGCGGCCTGCCACTTTGGGGGCAACCGCGTATCAGGGCAATTATGGGCAGCGTCCCGCTTATCCATCGACCCATGAAAGCCGCAGCAGATTTGCCGATATGGGCGTTATTCCGGGCGAAGATCTCGCCCCCTTATGGGGCAGGGCGGCCGAAGCGCATGAACCCGTCCCCGACCGCGCGCGCAATCCTTTGGGCGTCGCACGTGGGCAAGTTGCCAACACCTATATTGTGGCCGAAGCAGAAGACGGCCTAGTTATCGTTGATCAACATGCGGCGCATGAACGGCTGGTTCTTGAACGCATGCGCAAGGCCATGGCGGCTGCGGGCGGTGCCGTGCCATCGCAGGCGTTATTGTTGCCCATAGTGGTGGAATTGGAAGAGCCCGCCTGCGACCGGCTTGAGGCGCGGGCAGAGGAGCTTTCAGCCTTCGGTCTGGACGTCGAACGCTTCGGCCCCGGCGCTATGCTGGTGCGCGCGACGCCAGCCGTGCTCGGCGATGGCGATGCCAAGGGCTTGCTGGAGGACTTGGCCGACGATCTCGCGGCTTATGACGACGCTTTGTCGTTAAAAGAACGCATCGACCATGTCGCCGCCACTATGGCCTGCCACGGCTCCGTCCGCGCAGGCCGCGTGTTGTCCGTCACCGAAATGAACGCTTTGCTTCGCGAAATGGAAGTCACCCCGCATAGTGGGCAGTGCAATCACGGACGACCCACTTGGGTAAAGCTCGCGTTGGGCGATGTGGAGAAGCTTTTTGGGCGGAAGTGAGCGAGTAAGTAAGATTCTAAAGTAAGTTCAGCATGACGCGGTGTGCTTGGGGGTGTTTTAAAATCTAAACCAATTCGTTATCCTGAACTTGTTTCAGGATAACACGCAACGGTGGTGTGTTATCCCGCAGCCGAAGGCGTGCAGTGCACAAACAAGTCCGGGATGACGATGGGTTAGTGGTGCGTTATCCCGGAGCCGAAGGTGTGCAGCGCACAAACAAGTCCGGGATCACGACGAACGAGTGATGTCACCTCAAACATTAAATCTAAACAGCATGATATCGCCGTCTTTGACGTGATACTCTTTGCCCTCGGACCGCCATTTGCCCGCTTCTTTCGCGCCGGCTTCGCCATTATATTGGACATAATCTTCATAGGCCATGGTTTCGGCGCGTATGAAGCCTTTTTCGAAATCGCTGTGGATCGCGCCTGCCGCATTGGGTGCGGTTGCGCCTTTGGTCACTGTCCATGCCCGTGCTTCTTTAGGGCCAACGGTGAAGAAGGTGATAAGGTCGAGCAGCTCATACCCTGCGCGGATGACGCGGGCGAGGCCGGTTTCGGTGAGGCCTAGGTCTTCGAGGAACACTTCGCGGTCTTCGGTCGGCATCGTTGAAATTTCGGCCTCAATCGCGGCGGAGACGACCACGGCTTCTGCGCCCTCTGCCTTTGCCTTTTCAAAAACGCGTGCGGACAAGGCGTTGCCATTGGCCGCGCTCGTCTCTTCGACGTTGCAGACATACAGAACGGGTTTTGCCGTCAAAAGCTGCGCCATTTGGAAATGCCGTTCTTCTTCGGCATCGTCGCGCTTGGTCAGACGCGCTGGCTTGCCGTCGCGCAGCAGTTCGAGCGCACGGCTTAATACAGCCGCGCTGATCTTAGCTTCCTTGTCGCCCTGCGTGCCTTTTTTGATAAGGTTGGGGACGCGCTTTTCGAGGCTTTCCAAGTCGGACAGCATCAGTTCGGTCTCGACTGTCTCCGCATCGGAAATCGGATCGATCTTGTTGTCGACATGTTGAATGTCATCATCTTCGAAACAGCGCAGGACGTGGACGATGGCGTCTACTTCGCGAATGTTGCCCAAGAACTGGTTACCAAGGCCTTCGCCCTTGGACGCGCCGCGCACAAGGCCCGCAATGTCGACAAAGCCCAATTGCGTTTCGATAATCTTCTGACTGCCACCGATTTTGGCGATGGTTTGCAAGCGCGGATCAGGGACGGCGACATTGCCGATATTGGGCTCAATCGTGCAGAAGGGATAATTTGCCGCCTGCGCCGCTGCCGTTTCGGTCAACGCATTGAACAGGGTGGACTTGCCCACATTGGGAAGGCCCACAATACCGCATTTGAAACCCATAATGTCCTCGTCAAAAATGATGTGAAGCGGCCCTAGGCGAGGTTCGGCAGCAAGTCCATCCAATGCGATGGTGTGCAATCGTTAAACGGCTTCAGTCCTGCTGCAGCCGCATGGCTATGTCATTCATGAAACGGATGTCATCGCCCTTGGCCAGCCAATCCGCTTCGGCTGATATGGCGCCCAACAAGTCCGCTAAATCGTCAATCTCACTTTTGTGAAAATTGCCCAGAACATAGCCGGTGACGCGGTCTTTGTTGCCTGGATGACCAATGCCCAAACGGACACGGCGGAAGTCTGCGCCGATATGGTCGGTAATCGAACGAATGCCATTATGACCCGCCGCACCGCCGCCGGTTTTGACCTTCACTTTGAACGGGGCGAGGTCGAGCTCGTCATAAAAGACGGTCACGTCCTTGGGCTCAAGCTTATAGAAATCCATCGCAGCGCGCACGCTGCGACCGCTTTCGTTCATGAACGTCGCGGGTTTTAAAAGGATGATTTTTTCGGATCCGAGCCGAAGTTCCTGCACCCAGCCTAAGAATTTCTTAGCCGGTAAAGGCAGGTCGTGAATTTCGGCCAGCGCGTCAATCGCCATGAAACCGATATTATGCCGGTGCATCGCATAGGTCGCGCCTGGATTACCGAGACCTACCCATAATTGCATCATGCTTGTCCCTTAGGGGAATATCCGGGGTGGGATGAAACCCGACCCCGGAGATTGCTTTAAGCTGCAGCTTCACCTTCGACGGTGGTGTCACCATCGGTCGACTTAAGCGCCGATGGGGCAACGATCGTCGCAATGGTGAAATCGCGATCAGTGATCTTGCTTTCTGAACCCTTGGGCAGCTTTACGTGGCTGATGTGGATCGAATCGCCAATGTCAAAGCCTGCAACATCGATTTGGATGTCGTCAGGAATTTTGTCATTTTCGCAGATGAGTTCGAGTTCGTGACGCACGATGTTTAAAACACCACCGCGCTTCAGGCCAGGTGATGCGCCTTCATTGATGAACATCACGGGAACCTCGACATCGACCTTTGCGCCCTTAACGATGCGCAGGAAGTCAACATGTGTGGGACGATCGCTGACAGGATGAAATGCAACATCCTTTGGAATAGTGATCTGTTTTTTGCCACCAAGTTCGATCTCGACGACGCTGTTAGAAAAATGACCAGTCATCAACAATTTGACGAGAGCTTTTTCCTCAACGTGGATAAGTTCGGGTTCTTGTTTATTGCCGTAAATGACGGCGGGCACTCGGTTTTGACGACGCAATTCGCGGGAGGCTCCCTTGCCTGCCCGATCGCGCGTCTCTGCCGACAATGTCAGCTGATCGCTCATGTTGATTCTCCAAAAAAGTTACCTTGCCGCCACGCCTCCAGGGATGACCATGCACGGCAAGCGCGGGCCTATATGCGGGTTGCCCGCGAAAAGCAAGCTTACTGGGGAATCAGGTGAGCGCTTTGTAGAGGCTGAACAGGCTCGTCGCGATCAAGACGATACTGACAGCAAATAGCAATACGCGCGGTTGAATGCGTTTGGCGACCATTGCCCCAAAGGGGGCGGCGAGCAATCCACCAATCAACAGGCCGCCAGTCACCACAGTAAAGGCTTCCAAGCCGATAGTCAGAATGAACGTCAGCGACACGGCAACGGTCAGGAAAAACTCCGCTGTGTTCACTGTACCGATGGTTTTGCGTGGGTCCGCGCCTTGGATCAGCAGGTTGGACGTGACCACTGGTCCCCAGCCACCGCCGCCAGAGGCGTCGAGAAAGCCACCGATCAGGCCAAGTGGCATGGTCACCTTAGGGTCACGCGGCTTATGTTCATGCGAGAAACCCCAAGCTTTATACAGAAGGTAGAGGCCAATAAGCGTCAAATATCCCATAACGAAGGGCCGCGCCGCTTCTGTGTGGACGCTGGCCAACAAATAGGCGCCGGTGCAGCCGCCGATGACGCCCGGAATGGCGATACGGGCGAACAAATTCCAATCGATATTCTTGTGCAGAACATGGCTAATGCCAGAGGCACCGGTCGTAAACATTTCGACAAAATGGACACCTGCCGATGCACGGGCAGGGGCGACGCCCATGACGCTGACCAATAAAGTGCTGCAAATCACGCCAAAGGCCATACCCAGCGCGCCATCCACCAATTGCGCTGCAAAGCCAACGGCGATGTAAGGCGCAACCGACGCCCAGTCGACATTGGCAATAAATTCAATCATCCAAATCTCGCACAGAATGGGCCTAAGCTGTTAAAAGCATAATGAGACCTTACACGATTAGTCATAGAGATGCACATTTCTATTTTGTTGGCAGCTCTAAAGAAGCGGTTTCATCGCGGGGGAAGCGGATGTGGTAAAAAAAGCCTATTCAGCCGCCTGAAGATAAAAGTCGGCGTCAACGATATCCGTCAGATTTATGCTGTCGAGCAGATTGGCGGTCTTGTCCCGCACCTGAAGCATCAACGCGCGTGTGCGGCAATTTTCTTCCTCAACGCAATTTTTGCATGTTTCGTGGGCATAACGGCTGGCGCAGGGGACCAAAGCCAGAGAACCGCGCATGATCCGGATGAGGTCGCCATAGCTGATATCGATAGGCGGAACGCCCAACCAATAGCCGCCGTCTTTGCCGCGCTGCGACGCCACTAAGCCCGAACGAGATAGTTCGGACAAGATAACGGTAAGAAATTTGGGCGGAATTTTTTGCGCCTCGGCAATATCGGCAAGCTGAACCGGGCCTTTGCCATAATGGTCTGCAAGATGCTGCATGGCGCGAATGGCGTAGCGGGTTTTTTGAGACAGCATAGGCTTGCTTTGCGCCAGATGCGGCCAATTTTCAACCCGCCAAGTAGACAAAGTGTTGAACAAGGTGCAATCTCAGCACGTTTCTTTGCGCTTTGGGCGTAAATGCAGTTGCATTGCTCGATTGGCCGGAATAGCGTGCCGCCCATAAAAGGCTCGGGGCGAGCCGAAACGAGAAGGGGAAATTTTATGAAAACTTCAAAAACGGCGATATTGTTGTTGGCCACGTGTCTGACTGCGCCAGCCTTTGCGCAAGATACGTCGCCGCCTGCCTCTGCCGAAACGGCTGAAGATGCTGGCACCGCCATTATCGTTACCGGATCGCGCATTAAGCAGGACCCTACGAAGAGTGCAGCGCCATTGCAGGTGATTACTCCGTCTGATTTGTCTCGTGAGGGCATCAATGGCCCAGAACAGTTGATTTCATTCCTTTCCACCAACGGTAACGGTGCAGACAATCTGGCGTCGAACTCTGATGTTGTGACTGGCGCGCAACGCGGCACGAACGGCTTGTCGGCCGCAAACCTGCGTGGCCAGGGTGCGGCCGCAACGCTCGTCTTGCTTAATGGTCGCCGGGTGGCAGCTCATGGCCTGACCGGTGGCGCTGTTGACGTGAACCAAGTTCCGTTTGCTGCGCTTGAGCGTGTTGAAGTGTTGAAAGATGGCGCGTCCGCCATTTACGGTACCGACGCTATTGGCGGCGTTATCAACTTCATTACCAAATCAAATTTTCAAGGTGTGGTGATCAACGGCTTCACCGACATTACCCAACGTAATGACAGCGCGATTTATCGCCTGTCTGGGACCGCTGGCTATGGTGACCTTGATGAGCAAGGTTTCAACATCATGGGTGCAGTAAGTAAAAGCTGGAACTCTGCCCTGCTTGGTCAAGATCGCGATTTTGTGAACGGCAACCAACCGGAGCGCGGACTTTCGGTCGATACCCGTGGCACGCCACTTGCAACGGCCTTTCCCGCTAACCCGAATAGCATATTTGCGCCCAACGGGTCGTTGCTTGGTGGGACCTGCACAATTACCTCGAACCCAGCAACATGTAACGCGACGGCTCTTGATGGTAGATTAGGTCGCCCCGCGTTGTTCATCCCAGGCACAACAACTTGGGCGATTGGAGGTATTAACCCATTAGATTTGCCGGGAGGCGCAGGTTGTGATTCCGTTGATGGCGGCATGGCCTATGATGAAGTGCTTTGGTCGGTGCCTGATGCCCGGTTCGCCTGCTCATGGGATACAGGCCGTGCCGCTGTGCTTCAACAGCCGCTGCAAACACTGACCTTTTATGGGAAGGCAACGCTCGCATTGGGCGACCATCGCTTAGCAGCAGAAATAACGGGTTCGGATGCGGATTCGAAGAAGCGGTTTTCACACAACCAATACTCCATCAACGCAAGCACCATGCCGCTTTATTATCCGTTGAACGCAACCACTGCGGCAACCTATAACCGCGTGTATGATGCGATTGCAGGCACATTTCCTATCGTAGGCGCGGTGGGTGACCGGACTGTTGATACCGTTGGCAATTATGGCAAGCCCATTGCCTATCGCTGGCGCAATATTCCCGGTGGAAATCGCGAATATGTAACGAACACCAAAACAATCCGCGGCGGCTTAACCGCCGAAGGCCCGCTTGGTGGAACATGGGATTACCGCGCAGGTGCGTCTTATGCAAAGAGCGAGGCATCCTCGGTGCTCGGTACAGGCTACCATTATGCCGGAATATTCCGTAACGCAACCAACGCAACTGCGTCGGGGGTCGCTGGGGCCATTAACGGCGGTATTGATCCACGGGCGCCTATCGCACCAGGCGCAACGCGTCCGGGTATTGTGGGCCTCCTGAACAGCGGTATCCTCAACCCATTCTCGGTGACCCAATCGGATGCCGCGCTTGCCGGCCTTGAAGCTATTTCAGCAGAAGGTACGATATTATATGGCGGCCAATATGAGGTGAAGCAATTTGACGCCTCGGTTTCGGGTTCCTTGTTTGATTTGCCGGCAGGGGCAGTGCAAGTCGCGCTTGGCGCGGATTATCGCCGTGAAACTTACAGCTTCAACGGTTCCGC
>CAIPUN010000008.1 GCA_903868245.1 uncultured Sphingomonadales bacterium
CGAACGGGAAGGGGGGGTTGTGTGGCCCTAACGCTTCCCTGCCACCAGGGCATTGGACGCCTCCACCCCTTCCAGCGGATGGCGGATCAGCGCGCCCGGCAATTCCTGCGCCAGCCAGCCCAGCATATGTTCACGCACCGCGCAGCGCAGTTCGAACAGCGCGGCAATGGTGCTGGCGCTCATCGCCAGACGCAGCTGGATTGATTCCGGGAAAGCCTCGATCACCAGCGCCGCCCCCTTGCGGCCATCCCATTCGGGGCGGGTGGCGAGGAAGCGCAGGAATTCGGCGCGGATCGGTTCCACCGGGGTGGCGGGATCGAGGAACAGGAACACCGGCCCGGTCAGCGCCTCGTTGCGGCCCGACCAGTTCTCGAAAGTCTGATCGAGGAAGCGCAGCGTGGGCACCACCACCGCGCGTTCATCCCAGGTGCGCACGATGACAAAGCTCATGCGGATTTCCTCCACCCGCCCGGTATGGCCGTCCACCACCACCAGATCGCCGATGCGGACGGGTTCGGTAATGGCCATCTGCAGGCCCGCGATCAGCGATTTCAGCGCCGGTTGCGCTGCTGCGCCCACCGCCAGTGCAGCAAGGCCCGCCGATGCCAGCACGGTGGTGCCAATGGTGTGGACCGCCGGTATCGCCATCAGCATCAGCCCCACGGTGACAAACACGATGGCAAAGGCCGATGCGCGGCTGAGGATGGCAAGGCGGGTGCGGCGGCTGCGCACGGCGACGGGATCGATGTTGGCATCCAGCCGCAGTTCCATCGCCGTGGTCAGGGCCTTCACCAGCGCATAGGCGATCCAGCCGAGCAATGCGGGGCGCAGGAATTGCGCCAGCGGCTCCCACACCTCGGACAGCGCCTTGTCATGCTGGGCCGCCATGGTCAGGGAGATGGCGGCCATGGCCCATTGCGCCGGGCGGCGAATGCGGGCCAGCACCAGATCGTCAGTCTGCGTTTCGGACATCCGCGCCACCCGCATGGCCAGCGCAAACACCGCCCAGTGGATCACCAGCGCCGCCACCACGGCAATGCCGGCCAGCAAGCTTGCTTCGGCCAGGGCGGGCCAGTCGATCAGCCAGTTGGCGGGGTCAAGACGTCTCAATGTGCCGCATCCCAGCTGGAGCCCACGCCGATTTCTACCCCCAGCGGCACGTCAAGCGTGACTGAGGGCAGCGCGGCTTCGGCCATTACCCGCTCGATCACCGGGCTGGCCGCGGCCACATCGCCTGCGGGCAGTTCGAACACCAGTTCATCGTGGACCTGCAACAGCATCCGCACTTGCGGCAGGCCAGCATCGGCGAGAGCCGGCAACATCCGCGCCATCGCGCGCTTGATGATATCGGCGCTGGTGCCCTGAATGGGGGCGTTGATCGCGGCCCGCTCGCTCCCCTGCCGCTCGGCCTGATTTTGCGAGCCGATGCGCGGGAACCACGTTTTGCGGCCGAACAGCGTTTGCGAATAGCCTTGGCTCCGCACCTGTTCCAACGTGGACACGATGTACCGCTGGATGCCGGGGAAGCGCTGGAAATAGCGGTCGATCATGGCCTGCGCCTCGTCCGCCTCCACGCCCAAGCGGCCCGCCAGCCCCCAGCGCGATATACCGTACAGGATGGCGAAGTTGATGGTCTTGGCCTGGGCGCGGGTGTCGCGGGTGACATCGCCATACATCTCGCGCGCGGTGCGGGCGTGGATGTCCTCACCGTTCGCAAACGCCTCCTTCAGGGTATCGACATCGGCCATGTGCGCCGCCAGCCTGAGCTCGATCTGCGAATAGTCCGCCGCCAGCAGCACGCAGCCTTCTTCCGCCACAAACGCCTTGCGGATTTCACGGCCGATTTCGGTGCGGATCGGGATGTTTTGCAGGTTGGGATCGGTGGAGGACAAGCGCCCGGTCTGCGCGCCCACCAGCGAATAGCTGGTGTGGACGCGGCCCGTGCGCGGGTTGATCGCGGCCTGCAGCGCGTCGGTATAGGTGCTCTTCAGCTTGGCCAGCTGGCGGTATTCCAGCACCTTGTTGGCGATGGGCGCACCTTGCGCGGCGAGGCCTTCCAGGATCGCCTGATCGGTGGAGTATTGCCCGCTCTTGCCCTTGCGTCCGCCTTTGTAGCCCAGCTTTTCGAACAATACGTCGCCCAGCTGCTTGGGGCTGCCGATGGTGAAGGGCTCTCCGGCGATTTCGTGCACTTCGCCTTCGACAGCGGCAATCCGGTGCGCAAACTGTTCGGACAGGCGGGCCAGCGCGGCGCGATCGACCTTGATCCCCTCGCGCTCCATCGCCGCCACCACCGGCACCAAGGGGCGGTCAACCCGCTCATAAACGCGCGTGCTGCCCTCCAGTGCCAGCCGGGGCTTGAGCAACTGGTGCAAACGCCATGTCACCTCGGCATCTTCGGCGGCATAGGCGGTGGCGCGGTCCAGCGGCACTTCGCCAAACGGGATCTGTTTCTGCCCGGTGCCGCATACCTCCTTGAAGGCGATGCAGGTATGGCCAAGGTGGCGCGTGGCCAGCTCGTCCATCCCATGCCCGCCACCGATACCGTCCTCCGACCGGCCAGCATCCAGCGCAAAGCTCATCACCATGGTATCGTCCAGCGGCGCCACCATAATGCCGTGGCGGGCCAGCACGTTGAGATCGTACTTGATGTTCTGCCCGACCTTGAGCACCGCATCTCCCTCCAGCAGCGGCTTGAGCGCAGCCACGGCATCGGCGAGCGGTATCTGCGCGGGCTTTTCGGCAAACATGTCGCTGCCACCGTGGCCCAGCGGGATATAGCAGGCCTGCCCCGGCCCGACCGCCAGACTGATCCCCACCAGATCGGCGGATATCGCATCAAGCGCGCTGGTTTCGGTATCCACCGCCACGATCCGCGCGGTAAAGGCGCGGGCGATCCACGCGTCCAGCTGCTCCATCGTCTGCACGCATTCGTACAGCGATCGGTCAATCGCGGGCCAATCGGGCATGGGCTGGCGGTCACCCGCCGGCGCGGGCGCGGCGCTGGCGGTGTCGCGCTTGGCAGGGTTGAGATCGGTGCGCCGTTCCGGGCTGCCGCGCCCGGCATCCAGCCGCTTGAGCAGGCTGAAAAAGCCGTGCCTTTCGAGGAAAACGGCCAAGGGTGCGGGCGGAACGCCATCCAGTTTGAACGCGTCGAGCGGCTGCGGCAGGGCTGCATCTTCCTTCAGCGCCACCAGCACCCGGCTCATTTCCGCGTCGGCACGGTGTTCGATCAGCCGGTCGCGCAATTTCGATGGCTTCATCGCCTCGGCACTGTCGAGCGCGGCGGTCAGGCTGCCGTGGTCCTGGATCAGCTTGGTGGCAGTCTTGGGGCCGATGCCGAAAATGCCGGGTATATTGTCGGCAGAATCGCCCATCAGCGCCAGCACATCGCCCACCAGTTCCGGGCCAACACCGAACTTCTCGGTCACTTCGGCAATGCCGATGCGCTGGTTTTTCATCGTGTCGAGCAAGTCGATATCGCCAACGCCGTCGGCGCCGATGGAGACCAGCTGCATCAGGTCCTTGTCGCTGGACACAATTGTCACGTCCCAGCCCTGGGCAGCGGCGGCGCGGGCATAGGACGCGATCAGATCGTCGGCCTCCAGCCCCGTCTCCTCGATGCAGGGCAGGCTGAACGCACGCGTGGCATCGCGGATCAGCGGGAATTGCGGCACCAGATCTTCCGGCGCGGGCGGGCGGTTGGCCTTGTACAGCGGGTAGATATCGTTGCGGAAGCTTTTGCCCGACGCGTCCAGGATTACCGCCAGATGCGTTGGCCCCTCGGCCTTGTCCAGGTCCTCGGCCAGCTTCCACAGCATGGTGGTATAGCCATAGACCGCGCCCACCGGGGTGCCCTGCGGATCGGTCAGCGGCGGCAGCCGGTGATAAGCACGGAAGATATAGGACGACCCGTCAACGAGGTAGAGATGCCGGTGCCCGGGTTGGTTATCATGGTCGTTCATGCCACGGGTGCTAGCAGCCTTGCGGGACGGGTGCAAAAGGGGCGCATGCGCGCGCGGCGATGCGGCCAAAGGCGGCGCGCTGCCTTAATTCGCCGCATTTTGCCTTATTCTGCCCCATTTGCGCCATATTTCGCTTGCGTGGGCCCAATTGTGGCAGTAATTGGGCGGCAAGTCGGCCATTTCGGACGGCTTTGGGCCTAAGGCACATCGTCTGGGTTCATGTCTTATTGCTGTGTAAGGATTATTTTCATGCGCAAGATCATTCTCGCCGCTGCCGCTGCTGGCGCCGCTCTGACCCTGGTTGCCTGCTCGGAAGCCGCTGAAGAAACCGATGCCGCCGCCGAAGGCGCGATGGCCGATGCCGATGCCGCTGTTGACGCGACTGCCGGCGCTGCCGACGCCGCCGTTGCCGGTGCTGAAGCTGGTGCCGAAGCTGCTGTTGAAGGCGCTGAAGTTGCTGCCGATGCCGCCGTTGCCGGTGCTGAAGCTGCTGCTGAAACCGTCGAAGCTGCTGCTGAATAAGTCTCGCGACTTATCGCAACAAAGATTGGGGCGTGGCCAGCAATGGCCGCGCCCTTTTCTTATGCGCGGGGCAGGCGCCAATCTTCCGCGCCGCTCTCCCTGACCAAGCAAAAGTGATTAGGAGCCCGCGACCCCATAGTCGGCGCTGGCATAGACCCGGCCGTTGTCGTTCGCTGCGGGCAGGACATAGCCATCATAGATCGCCCGGGCGATGGATGCGATGCGCGCCTCGCGGTTGGTGCGGCTGCCTTGCCCGGTGACATAGATCGCCACCACAATGGCGCGGCCATCGGGCGCGGTGATGATGCCGATATCGCTGGAGGTGTTGTTGAGCGATCCGGTCTTGTGGGCCACGGTCACATCAGCGGGCATCAGCGCGGGGATGCGGTTGGTGCCGGTGCGGCAGCGTTCCATCGCGTCCACGATCACCGCCCGGCTTTCGGGCGAGAGCCAGCGGCCCTGATAGATGCCGCTCAGCAGCTCCACCATGGCGCGCGGGGTGGAACTGTCACGCAGGTCAATATGCATGGCCGGATCAACTTCGCCGTCATCGCGCACCAGGGTGGCGATATCGCGGGTCAGGTTGAACTCCTCAATCCCGGCGCGGCGCGCCCAGGCGTTGACCGGCTGCACCCCGCCGACTGCTGCCAGCAGGGCATCGGTGGCCGGGTTGGAACTGCGGGTGATGGTCAGATCGATCAGCTCCATGGCCGACAGATACTGCCCGGACCGGATCGGAAACTCGCTGGTCAGGCTGGCGCGGCCCTGATCGACCATGGCCAGATAGGTGGCCACAATCGCGATCTTGCTGGTGCTGGCCATGGGAAAGGCCTGATCGCCCAGCACGGAAACGCTTTGCCCGGTGGACAGATCAATCGCCGCCACGCCGATTCGGCCCTGGCTGCCTTCGGCCAGCAAGGCCACGCGCTGTTCCAGCGGGCTGGCATAGCTGGCGCTGTAATCGCGGGGGCTGCGCACCTGGGTGCCCAGATGGCGGTCAAACATCGCTTCATAGCTGGCGCGGCCAGCCGCCGCGCCCGCACCGGTTGCGGTGTTGTCATCCGCCAGCGCAGGTGCTGCGGGGACAAGCAGCAGCGCGGCAACGGCGGCAAATGTGCGGATCAGGGCGGTTCTCATCTGCGGAGTGATACTCAAACTATGGTTGTGGAAAACTTAACGGCTCGTCGTCGGCTGGCAATTGTCTGCGCGACGAACGGACTCTTCCACCCGTCCACCCGAGCAATTTTACCTATTTCAGCCCCAAGAACGGCCAAAATGCGCGGATTTTCAGCCCGACTGCTGAGTTATTCGCGGCGCAAACGCCAGGCGAACTGGTCTGTCGCGCCGCGAATCGCCGGATCGAACACGTTGGCGGTGCGCATATCGGCGGGGCGGGCATAAAGCTCGCTGCGGTCTTCCAGCACGAATCCGGCCGCGCTCAGCGCTGCCAGCGCCAGCTCCTCATCCATGCGGTGGACCGTGTCGGCAGCCGCTGCTCCGCCACCCGCTACGGCCCGGTGATCGACCACCAGCAAGGTGCCGCCCGGTTTCAGCGCCGCATGCAGCGCGGCCAGGGCATTGGGTGCGGTGCCCGCGGGCATGGGGCCGATAAACAGGTCATGCAGGTTCTGCACCGTGATGATCACGTCCAGCGGTTCAGGAAAGCCCGGCGCGGCAATCGGCCCGCGCAAGGGCACGACCAGCCCGGGATAGGGGGCGACGGCGGTATCCTGCTCGGTCGCATAGTCGGGGCGGAAGGCGATGAACTCGCTCGGCTGGAAGGCATAGACCCGTCCGGTCGGCCCCACCGCGCCTGCCAGCACGCGGGTAAAATAGCCGCCACCCATGATATAGTCGCCAACCCTGTCGCCGGGTTCGACCTGCGCGAAAGCCAGCAATTCGCCCGGCAGGCGCGCGGCATCGCGGTCACGGTCGGCCTGCGGGCGGCGGCTGTCGGCCAGGGCGGCGGCATAGTCGCTGGCGGCAAAGCTGGCAGGCGGTTCGCCCGGCGTGGCGCAACCGGCCAGCAGCGCGGCGGCCAGGGTGGCGGTGATGAAAGCGCGCATGGTTCTCTCCCCTTGTGGTCTCGCGGCCAAGCTAACGCCAATCGCGCGCGGGACCAATGCGCAAAACAAAGGGGCCGCCGGATTGCTCCGACGGCCCCTTCTGATTGTGTAAGCGGTGAGCTTTAGAAGCCCATGCCGCCCATGCCGCCCATATCGGGCATGGATGGTGCCGAACCCTTGTCTTCAGGCGTATCGGCAATCGCCGCTTCGGTGGTGATCAGCAGGCCGGCGACAGAAGCCGCGTCCTGCAGTGCGGTGCGCACCACCTTGGTCGGATCGATCACACCGGCAGCCACTAGGTTTTCGTAAGTGTCGGTGGCGGCGTTGAAGCCTTGCGTTTCGTCATCTTCGCGCAGCAGGTTGCCCGAAACCACGGCGCCATCATGGCCCGCGATGGTGGCAATCTGCTTGACCGGGGCGGTGATCGCCTTGCGGACGATGTCGATGCCCTTGGTCTGGTCATCGTTGGCGCCCTTGAGGCCAGCCAGAACCTTGGTGGCATAGAGCAGCGCGGTACCGCCGCCAGGGACGATGCCTTCTTCGACAGCAGCGCGGGTGGCGTGGAGCGCATCATCAACGCGGTCCTTGCGTTCCTTGACTTCCACTTCCGAAGCGCCGCCAACCTTGATCACGGCAACACCGCCGGCCAGCTTGGCCAGACGTTCCTGCAGCTTTTCACGGTCATAGTCGCTGGTGGTGGATTCAATCTGGGCGCGGATCTGTTCGACCCGGGCCTTGATGTCATCCGCATTGCCAGCGCCATCGACGATGGTGGTGTTGTCCTTGTCGATGGTGATGCGCTTGGCCTGGCCCAGCATGCCGAGCGTAACCGATTCCAGCTTGATGCCGAGGTCTTCGGAAATCATCTCGCCTGCGGTCAGGATCGAGATGTCCTGCAGCATCGCCTTGCGACGATCGCCAAAGCCTGGTGCCTTCACCGCAGCAATCTTCAAGCCGCCACGCAGCTTGTTGACGACCAGAGTTGCAAGCGCTTCGCCTTCAACATCTTCAGCGATGATGAGCAATGGACGGCCCGATTGCACCACAGCTTCGAGGATTGGCAACATGGCTTGCAAGTTGCCGAGCTTCTTTTCGTGGATGAGGATATATGGGTTGTCCAACTCGACCGACATCTTCTCGGTGTTGGTGATGAAATATGGCGACAGGTAACCGCGGTCGAACTGCATACCTTCGACGACTTCAAGCTCGCTTTCACGGCCCTTAGCTTCTTCGACGGTGATGACGCCTTCCTTGCCAACCTTCTCCATGGCGTCTGCAATCATCTTACCGATTTCAGCTTCGCCATTGGCAGAGATTGTGCCGACCTGTGCGATTTCCGAAGAACCCGCAACGGGCTTCGAACGCTTAACGAGGTCCGCAACAACAGTGTTTACTGCTGTGTCGATGCCGCGCTTCAGGTCCATTGGGTTCATGCCCGCTGCAACCGACTTCATGCCTTCGCGAACGATTGCTTGCGCCAATACTGTTGCAGTGGTCGTGCCGTCACCAGCCGCGTCATTGGCCTTGCTGGCCACTTCGCGCAGCATCTGCGCACCCATATTTTCGAACTTGTCCTTCAGTTCGATTTCCTTGGCGACGGTAACGCCGTCCTTGGTGATGCGCGGTGCGCCAAAGCTTTTGTCGATGACAACATTGCGTCCCTTTGGACCCAAAGTCACCTTCACCGCATCGGCAAGAATGTCTACGCCGCGCAGGATGCGTTCACGCGCATCGCGGCCGAATTTCACGTCTTTAGCAGCCATGATATTTTTCCTTTAGTGAGTTAGTCTCTGAATTCTAGTCATCCTGAACGTGTTTCAGGATAACGCGCCAACGTCTTGTGGTATCCCGGAGCCGAAGGCGTGCAGCGCACAAACACGTTCGGGATGACGATGGCTGAGTGCGTTTAGGAAACGATTCCCAAGATATCCGATTCCTTCATGATCAACAGGTCTTCACCGTCGATCTTGACTTCGGTGCCCGACCATTTGCCGAACAGGATCTTGTCACCCGCCTTCACGTCGAGTGCGGTTACCGTGCCGTCATCGGCGCGTGTACCTGAACCCACGGAGACGACTTCGCCTTCCTGTGGCTTTTCCTGAGCTGTATCAGGAATGATGATCCCGCCAGCGGTTTTTGCTTCGGCCTCGACCCGACGGACGAGAACGCGATCATGCAATGGACGAAATGCCATGTTGAACTATCCTTTTTCTGTTTCGCCATCCCGCCACTTCTGCATGAAGCAGAGGACGGCAATGAATGTGCATTAGCACTCATACAGGACGAGTGCTAACGGAGCCCAGATAGGGTGTTTTTGTGACAGGTCAAGGACTCGAGAAGTAGATTTTTTGCGAATGACCTACCCGAAAGCTCTACTTTGAGAACGCATGGTCTGACTGCAATTTGCAAGTCAAACCCCTAACGCCCGCAACGCGTCATCATGCTAACGCCCAGTACTCGTCATCATGCTAACGCCCAGTACTCGTCATCCTGAACTTGTTTCAGGATAACGCACAACCGTCGCTTGTGATCCTGAAACAAGTTCAGGATGACGAAGGATAGGGGCAGGATGAAGAAGAATGGGGATTCCGGATGACGAAATCTTCTTTAGCCCCGCGCTGGTAATCCCGCCGCACGCAACGCCGCATGCGCATCCGCAATGCTATATTGCCCGAAATGGAATATCGATGCCGCCAAAACGGCGCTGGCATGGCCTTCGCGGACGCCTGCAACCAAATGATCGAGATTGCCGACGCCGCCGCTGGCAACAACCGGAATGTGGACCGCATCGGCAATCGCGCGGGTGAGTGCAAGGTCATAGCCGTCGCGCGTGCCGTCGCGGTCCATGCTCGTCACCAACAATTCGCCTGCGCCTAATGCGGCGAGCCTTACGGCATGTTCCAACGCATTTATGCCGGTTGGATTGCGGCCACCATGGGTGAAGATTTCCCATCTATCGCCACTCCGCCGCGCATCCACTGATGCCACCACGCACTGACTGCCGAAACGCGTGGCGATGTCGGCCACAAGCTCTGGCCGCGCCACCGCTGCGCTGTTGACCGCGACCTTGTCTGCGCCCGCCAGCAATAACGCCCGCGCATCCTCCGCACTGCGCACGCCGCCGCCCACGGTCAGCGGCATGAAACACACCTCCGCCGTGCGCCGCACCACGTCAATGATGGTGCCGCGTCCCTCATGGCTTGCGCCGATATCCAAAAAGCACAGCTCATCCGCTCCGGCCGCATCATAAGCTTGCGCTTGCTCCACCGGATCGCCCGCATCGCGTAGGTCTACGAAATTGACGCCCTTGACCACCCGGCCATTGGAGACGTCGAGGCAGGGGATGACACGGACGCGGACGGTCACGCCCGCTCCGCGACTTTAATCGCCGTGGCCAGATCCAGCCGGCCGTCATAAATCGCACGGCCCGTAATCACGCCCTCGATTCCGTCCTTAGCGTGGCGCGCGAGACTGTGAATGTCGTCTATCCCCTTCACCCCGCCGCTGGCGATCACCTGAATTTGCACCCGCCGCGCCAAATCAACCGTTGCGTCGATATTGCATCCAGTCAGCATTCCGTCACGGCCGACATCGGTGAACAGGATGGAGGCGACGCCCGCATCTTCGAACCGACGCGCCAGATCGATGACGGGCATGTCGGATTTCTCCGCCCAGCCTTCGGTGGCGACAAATCCGTCGCGCGCGTCAACGGCGACCACAATGCCGTCTGTAAATTCGCGCGCCATATCCTTCACAAATATCGGGTCTTTCAGAGCAGCGGTGCCAATGACCAGCCGCGCGACCCCCATGTCGAACCAACGCTCCACCGTCTGCGCATTGCGAATGCCGCCGCCCAGTTGGATGTAACCGGGGAAATTTTCGATGATGCCTTCCACCGCTTCGGCATTTTCGGGGCGTCCAGCAAAGGCACCATCCAGATCAACCACATGCAGAAACTGCGCCCCTTGTTCCGCAAACAGCATCGCCTGCGCCGCGGGGTCGTCGGCATAGACCGTCGCGCGATTCATATCGCCCTCGGCCAAACGGACAACGTCGCCACCCTTTAGGTCAATCGCAGGGAAGACAATCACGGCATCCACTCCAAAAAGCGTTTCAGAAAATCGATACCATAAGTCTGGCTTTTTTCGGGGTGAAATTGCACACCCATGATATTGTCGCGGCCAACCGCCGCCACCAAAGCGCCGCCATGGTCGGTGGTCGCCAGCACATCGTCGGTATCCGCTGCATCGAAGTGATAGCCATGCAGGAAATACGCTTCGCCGCGCTCTATCAACGGCGCGCCTTGCGTTGGAACAACGTCGTTCCAGCCCATATGCGGGATTTTCAAATCTACGGCCGGTGCAATCGCGCGGACGGTGCCGCTGATCCAACCCAGCCCGCGCGTGCTTCCGTGCTCAACGCCGGCATCGGCAAGCAATTGCATGCCGACGCAAATGCCTAAAAATGGCGCTGCTTCACCCCGAACGCGCTGCTCCATCGCGGCGATCATGCCGTCAATGGCGGACAAAGCTTCCATACAATGCGCAAAGGCACCGACGCCCGGCAGTACAATGCGGTCCGCACTGGCTACGACATCTGGATCAGCGGTCACGCGAATGTCGCGCGCGCCCGCCGCCCTCAACGCATTATGCACCGAATGCAGATTGCCAGCGCCATAATCAATCAGCGCAAGTGACACGGCCTACAACGTGCCTTTAGTCGATGGAATAGCATCTGCCTTGCGCGGGTCGATTTCAACCGCTTGCCGCAAGGCGCGGGCTAAAGCCTTATAGCAGCTTTCCACAATATGGTGGTTGTTTGAACCATATAGATTTTCGACATGCAGTGTGATGCCCGCGCTGGTCGCGAAGCTGTGGAACCAATGTTCGATCAGCTCGGTATCCCATTCGCCAAGCCGCGGCATGCCAAGCGACACTTTCCACACAAAATACGGCCTACCCGAAATGTCGAGCGCACAGCGCGTCAAGGTTTCGTCCATCGGCGCATAAGCCGTGCCATAACGGGTAATGCCGCGCTTATCACTTAATGCCTGCAACACCGCCTCGCCAATGGCGATGCCTGTATCTTCGGTGGTATGATGCTGATCGATATGCAGGTCGCCTATCGCCTTCACCTTCAAATCGATGAGCGAGTGGCGCGACAATTGCTCCAACATATGGTCCAGGAAGCCAATGCCTGTGGACACGTCATACACACCACTGCCGTCGAGGTTAACCTCAACATCAATGGACGTTTCGTTCGTCTTTCGACTGATGGAGCCTATACGCATGGCCGCCGATATAGCCGCATGCACGCATTTGGCAAGTTGGCTTACGGCATTAAGCGTCTTGATTTCGGGCGTCTTGCGGTCCACCTAGTGGCCATGACCGAAGAGCATGTTGATAGCCTGATTCCTTATGATGATGTTGTGCAAGAGGCATTGCGCGCTGTGGTGGGCCGTGTGCTCGGCAATGTTGCCCGCGATGGCCTACCTGGCGACCATCATTTCTACATCACTTTCAAGACACAAGCCCCCGGCGTTTCCATTCCGCAACATCTGCATGAACGCTTCCCTGATGAGATGACCATTGTGCTCCAGCACAAATATTGGGACCTGAAGGTAGAGGCAGAGCATTTCGAAGTTGGCCTGTCGTTCAGCCAGATTCCATCGCATCTGTTCATTCCATATTCCGCAATCACCGCCTTTGTGGACCCAGCCGTAGATTTCGCGCTGCAATTTCATGTAGACGCAGGCGAGAACGCGCCGGAACAGCATGAAGAAGCCGGTAATGACGGCCCCTCGATCGTCGTGGAAGATGGCTCCACCGTCGTCAGCGTGGACTTCGGACGGAAAAAGTGACGGGGCAAACCCGCACGGAAACCGACAGTTTTGGACCGATAGAGGTCCCCGCGGACGCCTATTGGGGCGCGCAGACGCAGCGGAGCATCGCCAACTTCCCTTTCCCACCGCATGAACGCATGCCGATGGGAATACTGCACGCGCTGGCATTGGTGAAACAAGCCGCATCGCGGGTGAACCGCAAACATGGGCTGGATGCAGAACTTGCAGATGCGATTGAGGCCGCCGCCGCGGACGTGATTGCCGGAAAGCATGACGATCAATTCCCGCTGACCATCTGGCAAACCGGCAGCGGCACGCAATCGAACATGAATGTGAATGAAGTGATTGCCGGGATTGCCAATGAAGCATTGACCGGAACTCGTGGCGGAAAATCGCCCGTGCACCCCAATGACCATGTGAACATGAGCCAATCGTCCAACGACAGCTTTCCCACGGCGATGCATGTCGCCATCGCCATGGCGGCACGCGATCAATTGTTAAGCGCCGTGCGCGGATTAGCGGCGGCATTTGCGGTCCATAGCGAAAATTGGGTCAATATCGTCAAGATCGGACGCACGCATCTGCAGGATGCAACGCCGTTGACATTGGGCCAAGAATTTTCGGCCTATGACGCGATGCTCGGTGACAGCGCAGACCGGATTGTCGGCATATGGCCCCGGCTTTCGCGGCTGGCGCAAGGTGGAACTGCGGTTGGTACCGGCCTCAACGCGCCGCCAAATTTCGGCACAGATTTCTGCTCGGAGCTCGCCGCCCTAACGGGCGGGGTGCCATGGGTCAGCGCCCCGAACAAATTTGAAGCTTTGGCGTCGCATGACACGCTGGTCGAAATGTCCGCCATCTTGAATATCCTCGCAGTCTCGCTGACCAAAATTGCCAATGATATTCGCTTGCTAGGCTCCGGTCCGCGTTCCGGACTTGGCGAGCTGCATTTGCCGGAGAATGAACCCGGCAGCTCGATCATGCCCGGCAAGGTCAACCCGACGCAGTGCGAAATGCTGACGATGGTGGCCGCACAAGTCATCGGCAATCATCAAGCGGTCACGATTGGCGGGCTGCAGGGGCATTTGCAGTTGAATGTGTTTAAGCCGTTGATCGGCGCAAATGTCCTGCGCTCGATTGAGCTTCTCAGCATTGGTATGGACAGTTTCAGCAAAAATTGCGTCGTGGGCCTACAACCCGACCGCGCACGGATCGCGGACTTGGTCGATCGCTCTCTCATGCTCGTCACCGCGCTCGCGCCAATCATCGGCTATGACAATGCCGCCAAAATCGCCAAACAGGCGCATCGCGACGGAACCACCTTGCGCGAAGCGGCATTAGCATCCGGACTGGTTGACGCAGCCACTTTCGATACCCATGTGAAGGCAGAGGATATGGTTTAATCTTTGATATTCGTCATCCTGAATGCATTTCAGGATAATAAGCGACATTGATGCGTCATGCTGAAACAAGTTCAGCATGACGAAGTGAAGTAGGGCAATAAGCGACGAGAATAAATCTCGTCATCCCGAACTTGTTTCGGGATAACGAACCACCGTCGCGCATCATGCTGAAACAAGTTCAGCATGACGACATATGAGGGATCGGAAAAACACATGCTAAAATCCATCGCAGGGGCCGTTATTGGCGAAGTCATCGGGCGTAAGCGCGGCCATGGCTTGTTGGGTGCAGGCATTGGCCTGGTGGCCACGCGCGTGGCGACTCGTTCGATTCCAGGTCTTTTGCTGGTCGGCGGCGCCATCGCGGCCAAAACTATTTATGACAAACGCAAAGAGCGTAAGGACGCCTAACCCGCTGTTGCCGTTCACGGCCTACGCTTCCCTCTTGACGTCGCCCTGCCCTTTCGCGCAGTAGCGGCTATGGCCCATACTGACCCACATAAGCCGCATGAATTGGAACGCCGCGGTCTCCTGTTCGTCCTTTCGTCGCCCTCCGGTGCTGGAAAATCCACGCTTTCGCGTATGCTTTTGGATGCGGATGACAAAATTGCTTTGTCGGTCTCCTACACAACCCGTCCCCCCCGACCCGGCGAGATTGAGGGCGTGCATTATCATTTCACCGATGTCGCCACGTTTAAGCAAATGGCCGCAGACGGCGAATTTCTGGAATGGGCGCATGTCTTTGGTAACCGCTACGGCACACCCAAAGGCCCTGTTGAGGATAAGCTTGCGGCAGGTTGCGATGTTCTGTTCGACATCGACTGGCAAGGCGCGCAGCAATTATATCAAGAGGCCGGACCCGATGTCGTCCGCGTGTTTATCTTGCCGCCCTCGATAGAGGAACTCGAACGTCGCCTACATAGCCGCGCACAGGACAGCACAGCCGTCATTGCCGACCGGATGAGCCGCGCAAAATCGGAAATCGGGCATTGGGATGGCTATGACTATGTCCTTATCAACGACGACGTGCAGGCCTGTTTTGTCAAAGTGCAGCAGATACTCGCCGCCGAACGCATGAAAAGGCGGCGGCAAAAGGGCCTTATTGGCTTTGTCCGGGATATTGCTGCGACTTAGGGCCGCGACTTAGGGCCGCAATTTAAGCCAATCCCGCCAGCAACAGCGTCAATCCGCCCAGCCCAATCGACAAATGCCAGCGCAGTGTCATCCAACCCAATGGCAATGCACAGCGCGCGCGCAGCCAGCGATCCCCCAAGGGCGATAGCAAAAGGAAAAACCCAAGCCACGCCAAAGACGGGCCGGGCCAACTCAGGCCCCATATCCAAGGCACATAGGTTGCGAGCGCCAACAGGCTAGGCGCAACCGCAAGTGCGAAAATGCCATTGGCCGACGCATCATCTTTGCGCGTGGTAACGCCAATCGCCCACCACATGCCGCCGATGAAGCTGAAGATAAATGCGGCATAGCCATAAGCCAAGGCAAGGCCAGTCCATTGATATTCGGACCCAGATAGCACCATCGCGGCGGCAATGACCTGCGGCAATAATCCGGCATAGCCTGCGATGAAGGCGGCCTTTGGAATGGGGTGTAGGGTAAAACTCGGGCTGTCTGCCATGGCTATCATCCTTGTATACGCGCTGCATTAGCCGCTATTATAGTCGCCGGTCAGATGGGTTTTCACCTATGTTTCGGGTGTCAGCAGGTCCAAAAAGCGTGCGGCCGCCATAAATTCGCTGGCGCGGTCGTTGCGGTTTTTCTGCGCCCAATGGTCAGCGCCCCATAACTCCTCCTGCCAAAGTTCATCGAGGCAAGCGGCGCTCCAAATATCTTCGGGCGTGCCAGCGCGCTCCATGACGGCCAAGCTTGCCACAAGCGACCCCGACAAATGCGCAAGCTTCGCCATCGCCGCCAGCTCAAATGCTCCACGTGCAGCGACGGCTCCGTGCAATAATTCCAGCGTTGCGGCGGGTTGCGGCTGGTGCATGATGCCTTCGACAATCACAAAGCTTATGTCATAGCGACCCTGCGCCCAATGCAACCAAGGGTCCCAAATCTGTGCCTGTCGTTCGGCAAGCGCCTCACCTGCCGCGGCGCGATAACAAAAAAGGTCGGTCTCGCCATAAGCGGCAATAGCGGCGGCAAAGCCAGCATGATCCGGCCCAATACGGTCGATCGCGGCATTGGCAAAGCCGGTCACGGGCATCAAAGCCGGATTCAGTGTTTTTTCCACCGCCGCCCACTCCGCCACAACCGCGTCGGCCATTTTCTGTGTCGGCAGCGCGAGCGCATTGCCCGTGGGCGTCTTTACCGGACGCCCATCGAGCCGCACGGCTTGCCCCAAGGGAGTGGACTCAAGCGTAACCTCTTTCCAAAACCGCCTCATAGATCCGACTTACTTTTCCATTTTTTGGACAAGAATACAGGGACGAGGAGAAAGTTGAGCATGCCGAAGGCAAACAACAGATATCCTAATGCCTTAGGCAGTCCAAA
>CAIPUN010000009.1 GCA_903868245.1 uncultured Sphingomonadales bacterium
ATCAGCAACTTATATGCTTGCTGAACCGCGGCGGCCGGTGGAGCGTCAAGCCAACGGAGTTTCGTAGGATCATTTTCGCCCCAGCGCGCGCAATCGAGCATTAGAGGCGCAAGATCACTCTCCAGAATCTCCGGCGGGTCGAACGGTGGCAGGCCACCATTGCCCGCCTCCTCCCACAATCGATATGCAACACCCGCTTGTTGTCGCGCAGCACGACCCGCGCGTTGGGTTGCGGCAGACAGGCTAGCGCGTTCCGTTACTAACCGCGTGACGCCAGCCGCTTGGTCAAAGCGCGCGCGACGTGCAAGGCCGCTGTCGACCACGACACGCACCCCGTCGATGGTTAGGCTGGTCTCCGCAATGTTTGTCGCAAAAATGACCTTGCGGCGGCCTTGCGCGTCACGGCGGATCGCAAGCCGCTGTGCCACTGGGTCAATCTGCCCATGCAGCTTGTGCACGACGATATCAGCGCCGCAATCGCCCAAAGCGTCAAAGGCACGGTCAATCTCTCGTACGCCGGGCAGGAATGCCAATATGTCGCCCTGCTGATCCGACAGCGCCTGACGCAATATGCGCACCATGTCGGTCTCAATCGGCAGTTCGGTCCTGCGGCCAACATAAAGATATTCCAGAGGCCATATTTTGCCTTCACTTTCCACTACAGGCGCGTTGTCCATCAATATGGAAAAGCGCGATCCATCCAGCGTGGCCGACATTGCCACCAAGCGCAAATCAGGCCGGAAAGCCGCCTGTGCCTCTAATGCCAGCGCAAGGCCGAAATCACTATCGATGCTACGTTCGTGGACTTCGTCAAATAACACAGCTGATACGCCTGACAGCTCAGGATCACTGATAATTCGATTGCGAAAAATGCCCTCTGTCATCACCAATATGCGGGTATCTGGGCCATGCTTGCTATCCAACCGTGTCGCGTAACCGATGCGTCCGCCGACCGTTTCGCCCAAATTTTCGGCAATACGTTCCGCTGCCATGCGCGCGGCCAAGCGGCGGGGTGACAGCAACAGAATCTGGCCAACACAATAAGGCTCATCCAATAAGGCAGACGCAACCATACTGGTTTTGCCAGCGCCCGGTGGAGCGATAAGAACAGCATTGGGCGCCGTGCGCAAAGATGCCAGCAAATTGGGCATAACCGCCATGACAGGTAATGCTTCGGTCATGTTCAGCGCGGACGGCACCGCTGCGTCCGTTAATATGCGCGAGCTATTGCGAATTCCACTGCCTCAGTCAGCGCAGATTTGGCTTCGCCTGCTGGGAATTGCGCAATCGCATCAATGGCGCGCTGACCATAATGCCGTGCCCGATCCAAGGTATCGTCAATGGCACGATGTGTGCGCAACAGCGAACAAGCATGCGCCAAATCGGCGTCGCTCACCCGGTTGCCAAGCATCGCATCACGCCAAAATTTCTGCTCTTCGGCATTGCCGCGGCAATGCGCGAGGATGACGGGCAGCGTAACCTTGCCATCGCGAAAATCGTCGCCGCTGTCCTTGCCCATGGTCGCGCCGTCGGAGACATAGTCGATGGCATCATCCACAAGCTGGAACGCAATGCCTAGATTTCGGCCATAGGCATCCAGAGCCATTTCCTGTGCATCGCCGCTTTCGGCGACGACCGCAGATATCCGGCACGCAGCAGCAAACAACGCTGCCGTTTTCGAACCAATGATGTCGAGATATTTTTCCTCAGTCGTCGAAATTTGGCGTTGCGCGGTCAACTGGTTGACTTCACCCTCTGCGATAACCGCCGACGCATTTGAAAGAATTTTAAGAACCTTGAGCGAGCCATCCTCGACCATCAACTCAAACGACCGGCTGAACAAAAAGTCACCGACAAGCACAGCCGCTGGGTTCCCGAAGATCAGGTTCGCAGCGGTCTTGCCGCGTCGCATATCGCTGCCGTCGACTACATCATCATGCAGCAACGTGGCGGTGTGAATAAACTCAACGGCGGCAGCCAGCTTATGATGACGTTCGCCAGGATAATCCAGCAACTGCGCGCAGGCCAAAGTGAGCATCGGCCGCATACGTTTGCCGCCGCCAGCAATCAAATGGCCAGCCAGTTCGGGAATGAGAGGAATTTCGGACTGCATACGGTCCAGAATGACCGCATTGACCTTATTCATGCCAGGTGCGACCAATTTCAGAATTGGATCGAGCGAGGGCGCCTTATGTCCGCCGATTTTGTGGATGGTTGCCGTCATAATTTGATCGCTGTGACGCGCGCAGCTTGGATAGGCAAGTGCAAATGGCGTATTTACCCTTGTCCGTTGCGGTCATTATCGGCACAGATGGCATCAATGAACGACGCAGACACTCTCGCCCGCTATCGCGACAGCATCGATAACATTGATGCTGCGCTGGTTTTCATGCTCGCCGAACGGTTCAAAATAACGCAGGCGGTGGGTGAGTTTAAAGCGCAGTCATCACTGCCACCCGCAGATCCAGATCGCGAAGAACGGCAGATACAACGGCTTCGGAAACTGGCACGCGACGCCAAACTTGACCCAGATTTCACCGAAAAGTTCCTGCGCTTCATCATCGATGAAGTCATTCGCCACCATCAGCAAATCCGCGACGGAAACTAATCAGCTTATCGCTTTTGGTAAGCGTAGTCTGACCAAAAGTCCGCCGAGATCCTCGCTTTTTTCTAAGGTGATAACACCGCCATAAATTTCGACAACGTCGCGGACGATCGCAAGGCCAAGACCTGTGCCGGGCTTGCCGGTATCCAACCGCGCACCGCGATCAAACAATCGCTCACGCTCGCCTTCAGGGATACCTTGTCCGTCATCCTCAATGACCATTTCTACAAAATCACCTGCATCCTCGACCGTCACAAACACGCTTCCACCGCCATATTTGGCAGCGTTTTCGATCAGGTTACCAAGCATTTCATCAAGATCCTGCCGCTCCACCCGTGCGGCAATTTCCTTATCTCCGGCCATATCGAGTCGGACATGCGCATAGAGGCGGCCCACCGCGCGTTCGACGGATTCCAAACTGCCCCAGACCACCGCACGGCTTTGGCTGTGGCCCAGGCGACCAACGGCGCGGGCGCGGGCCAAATGGTGATCCACCTGACGCCGCATTGTTGTGGCTTCTCGGATAACAGTTTCCGATATATCGGGGGCTTTCGCGCTCGCGCTATTCATGATGACCGTTAACGGCGTCTTCAGCGCATGCGCGAGGTTGCCTGCATGACGGCGCGATTCCTCCGCCTGTTTCTCATTATGGTCGAGCAAGGCGTTCAATTCATTGACCATCGGCATCACTTCGTCAGGCAAGGCATCGGTCACACGACTTTCCTGACCACTGCGCATCTGGGCAATCGCCATGCGCACCGCGCGCAGCGGCCATAGCCCATAAAATGTCTGTAACGCCGCCAAAATGATGAGGCCAAGTGCCAACAGAAGGAAGCTTGTTACCAATACCGACCGCAATTCCTGGATCTGCCCATCAAGGCTATCGCGGCTTTGTGCCACCATGAAAGTCCAAGCGACATCGGAGTCCGGAAGTTTTATCGAACGCTCTGCGATACGCAGCGGTTCATCAGGAAATTCATTACTGTTACGAAAATGGACTACCTGATCATTGTGACCCGCGGGCGGGTTCAGCGCACGGTCCCAAAGCGAGCGAGATGGAAATGGCATCGTGTCTTTGCCGGTAATCTGCCAGTAAAGCCCGCTGTTCGGTTCCAGAAAACGTTGATCGCCCAAAGGCCGGTTCATCCGGATTTCGCCATCAGGGCCAATCTCTGCCGACGCAATCATCGCGGTCAGGACGTATTCAAGCTGCGTATCAAAATTCTGTTCAACTGAATTGGTCAACACGCGGTCCAGCGCCGCGCCCCCGCCGATGAGTAAAATTGTAATCCAAGCCGCCGCCGTCAGAATCATCCGTCGGGTAAGCGATCCCGTGCTTTGGAGTTGGCTGCGCCACGTTGGCGGCTTTGGTGCGGTCATAATGGCGACTGACGGCTTCAGTTCACTGGCTCTTCAAGGCTGTAGCCAAGACCCCTGATCGTCGAGATCACGTTCTGCCCCAGCTTCTTGCGGATGCGCGTGACAAACACTTCAATGGTGTTGGAATCACGGTCGAAATCCTGATCGTAAATATGCTCGATCAATTCCGTCCGCGATACGACCTTGCCCTTATGGTGCATCAGGTACGACAGCAGCTTATATTCTTGTGCCGTCAGTTTCACAGGCTGGCCATCAAGTGTCACGCGGCCTGACCTTGTATCCAAACGGACATCGCCGACATTCAGCTCACTCGACGCATTACCCGACGCGCGGCGTATCAGCGCGCGCAACCGTGCAATCAATTCTTCGGTCTGGAACGGCTTGGCGAGATAATCATCGGCACCTGCATCAAGGCCAGCGACCTTGTCCGACCAGCTATCTCGCGCCGTCAGCACCAAAACAGGAAATTTCCTGCCTTCTTTGCGCCAGCGGTCAAGAACAGTCAGCCCATCAATTTCAGGTAAACCCAAATCAAGAATGACGGCGTCATAATTTTCGTTGGAGCCCATATAATGGCCATCCTCACCGTCAACTGAGAGGTCAACAGCGTAGCCCGCACCTTCAAGTGTTGACTTGAGCTGCTTGCCCAAATTGGGCTCGTCTTCCACGATCAAGATCCGCATGCCGTTCCCTTACATTGTCAAACATTGTATCGCGATATGGCTAGCAGATTAGTGTGCCGCCACAAAACCCTATCAGCGTTGCCGCAGCACACTTCCAGTCCGTCCATCCACATCGACGAAGATGACGCGATCACGGTCAATAAACTTTAGCCTATATACTTGAGCGCTCGGGTCGTATTCTGGGCCCAGATATTGCATCCCGCGCATGCGCGGCACAATATTTGCCTCAATCTCGCGCAAGGATTTGACCTTGCCCGCTCTCATATCCTGCCGCGCCTCATTCTGCTCCCCCCGGCGCGGATCGGCCGCAACGGGGCTAAGCAAAGCAAAGCTTGCAAGAATGGAGATAAAGACAGGCCTGTTGATCATCATCATTCCCTAAGCGTGCAGCATTGAACGCACAGTGAATGGCACGCCGAGGTTGCGCGTCGCATGACGTCCAAAATCCATTATTTTACCATTTCAAATGTGAACGACATGCTTGCCGCGACGCTGAGTTCGCCAGGCGCTATCGGGGTAATTTTGTCCACAGCCGCGTTCATTGAACGTACAGCCATGGGGGCTGACATATACCCCTGTCCCTGATCATTTTCTTCGACGCGTAACACCCGCACATCATTGTAACCAGCCTTGCGCGCCAAACTCTGCGCCCGAGCTATAGCCGAGGTCCACACCTTATCGCGGGCAGCTTCCCGAAAACTGCTTTCATCATCGACGCCAAATGTTGGTCCATTGAAACTGGTCGCGCCATCCACCGCAAGTGCATCCAGAAACGCACCCAGCTTGCGCAAGTCGCGTAGCTTGGCATTGACCATGTTCGATGCCTGATAGCCCTTAAAAATCTGCTGTCCGTCACGATAGTCAAATTGCTGGTTCAAATTGATTTGTGTGGTTTGGATATCACGATCAGCAATGCCAAGCGCCTTCAACCGCGCAATCACGGATGCCATTTGCATATTATTGGCTCGGACAGCCGCGCTGGCCGTGGCCGCCATTGTTTGAACGCCTGTCGAAAATGTGGCAATGTCCGGAGGGGTTTCGACCGTTTCCGAAATCGTCAGGTCAATGACCGGGTTGGCGGTGGTAATATGCACCTCCGTCGCCATCGCGCTACTGGCCATCATTCCGCTCGTCGCTAGCAATGCTGCTACAATCAATTTACGCATATCAGACTCCCGTTTTGCGCCAGCCGCTCAGATTGCTGAACGACGTGCCCAGTCGATATAGGCACGGCGAAGCTGAACGGTTGCCGAACCGGGTTTACCATCACCGATTATATGCCCGTTAATTTGCACCACGGGCATCACAAAACCTGACGCGGACGACACAAAGGCTTCAGCAGCTTGCTCGGCCTCGCTTATGGAAAATGGCCGCTCTTCTATGCGTTGTGCAACAAGCGGCAGCACCGATGCGCGGGTAATGCCGTGTAAGATTTCGCGGTTAAGCGGGTGCGTGACCAAAACGCCCTCATGGGTGATGATATGCGCGTTTTGCGCGCTGCCTTCGGTGATCCAGCCATTGCGCTCCATCCACGCGTCGTCCGCGCCGCGCGCAATCGCCTCATTTTTCATCATGGATGCATACAGCAACTGCGTTGTTTTGATGTCCGCCCTGCCCCAACGCAAATCTGGCATCGTGATCACACGAATGCCGCGTTGTGCCAATGGGTTGTCCGCGAGTTTACGGGATTGCGTGAAGGCAAGAACAGTAGGCGGCGTTTCTGTGGAAGGAAATATGAAGTCGCGGTCTTCGGGCGCCCCGCGTGTGACCTGCCAATAGATCATGCCTTCTTCGAGGTTGTTGCGCGCAACAAGTTCGCGGCAAATTGTAAGCCAGCCATCCGCATCAAGCGCGCCGCATATGCCAATTTCACCAAGTGAGCGGGCTAGGCGCTGCACATGGCCGCCGAAATCGACGAGTTTGCCGTCCAGTACGGACACAACCTCGTAAACAGCGTCCGAAAACAGAAAGCCTCTGTCGAATACCGACACTTTGCCTTCAGTTTCAGGGGTATATTTTCCGTTCAGGTATATTGTGCGCATAAGAGGGCTTTGCTTGAAGCTTCACCCATCGTCAACATCCACATTGTCATGCCCGCGAAAGCGGCAATGACAAAAGACGGTGGATCGACAATCTGGCTTGCCCCTGCCCTTGCTACCCCCTATCCGCCAGCCCATATGTCGCAACCTCCAATCTTCGCCTTCGAAAATCTCGCGCTCCAACAAGGTGGCGGCTGGCTGTTTCAAGATATTGATTTGTTCATCGGCGCGCGCGATCGGTTGGCGCTAATTGGTCGCAATGGAGCTGGCAAAACGACGTTGATGAAGCTTGTGGCGGGAACCGTCGAAGCGGACAAGGGCAACCGCGTCGTCGTGCCCGGCACCAACATCGTGATGCTCGAACAAGACCCCGATGTCAGCGCTTTTGACCGGCTCGTCGATTTTGCCGTTCATGGTGTAAAAGGTCCGCCCGAATATGCCGTGCGGGCGATTGCTGACCAATTGGGCATAAATCTGGACCGTGAAGCTAAAACCGCAAGCGGTGGGGAAAAACGCCGCGCCGCCATCTGCCGCGCGCTGGCAAGTGAGCCTGATCTGCTGCTGCTCGACGAACCGACTAACCATCTTGATCTTGCCGCGATTGAATGGCTGGAGGAATGGCTGACGCGCTATCGTGGGGCATTCATGGTGATTAGCCATGATCGGACATTTTTGACGCGGCTAACGCGGCAGACATTCTGGCTAGATCGCGGACTGCTGCGTCGGAATGAAATCGGCTTTGGCGGTTATGACGCATGGACCGAACGCGTCTTTGCCGAGGATGCGCGCAACGCCGACCGCCTGGATGCCAAGTTGAAGATTGAGGCGCATTGGCTAGAACGCGGAGTCACTGCGCGTCGCAAGCGTAACCAGGGCCGATTGGCCAAGCTATGGGAAATGCGCGCCGCGCGGGCCGCGATGATTGGCCCGCAAGGGACGGCTAAGCTTGCTGCCGCCAGCGACGACAGCAAAACCAAAACGGTAATCAGCGCGCAAAATGTCGGTAAAAGCTTTGGCGACCGGACGATCATTAAGGATTTCACGCTGCGCATTCAACGCGGCGACCGCATCGGCATTGTCGGCGCAAATGGCACTGGCAAAACAACGCTTATCCGCATGCTGACGGGCGAGACCGAACCCGACACGGGCAGTATCACACTGTCACCTACGTTGACGGGCATCGTCATTGACCAGCAACGCAAATTGCTAACGCCCGAAAAACGCGTGCGCGATGTGTTGGCAGATGGCAGCGACTGGATTGATGTGCGCGGTGTGCGCAAGCATGTGCAGGGTTATCTCAAGGAATTCCTATTCGACCCCGCATTGATTGAGGCGCGGATCGGCTCCTTATCTGGCGGCGAGCAATCGCGCATTTTGCTCGCCCGCGAATTTGCCCGTGAAGCTAATTTGCTGGTGCTCGACGAACCGACCAACGACCTGGATCTAGAAACGCTGGATCTGCTGCAGGAGGTTATCGCCGATTATGACGGCACGGTTTTGATCGTCAGTCATGACCGTGATTTTCTCGACCGAACGGTCAATTTGACGCTAGGTTTGGATGGTTCAGGCCATGTCGATATCATCGCCGGCGGATATGCTGATTGGGAAGAAAAACGCGACAAAAGGGACAAGCCAGCTGTCAAGAAGGCCGAAAAAACCGTTTCGACAGAGCCCGCCGCTGCAGCCCCATCAGCGCCCAAGAAAGTCAAGCTAACCTACAAAGACCAGCGCGACTATGATCTCCTGCCCAAGCGCATCACAGAAATCGATACAGAGATTGCTGCGGCGGAGCAGGAAATGAGTAACCCGGATTTATATACGCAAAATCCTGCACGCTTTAGCGAACTGACCACCAAGACCGAAAGTCTGCGCGCCGAAAAGGATGCCGCAGAGGAACGCTGGTTAGAATTGGCGATGATGGTCGAAGATTCCTTATCCTAGCCGGGGATACGGTAAAATGCCGCGAGTCGATCCAGCGCAATTTTTAGCACGATCTTGCCTGACCGCACGGGCCACGACATCTCGCGCTCCGCAGCGGGAATGCTTTCCCCAACACAAATGACGCGCCAAGCAATATCCGACAAATCGGGACCAAGAGCCGCGAGCGCGCCGTCAAAGCGGTGCTTGGCCCGCATCATCCGTTCCGTGAGGTTCAGCCCCGATGGCGCGCCACGCTTTTGACGGCTACGCGGGATATTCTCCCACGACATGGTGACATGCGGTCCCAATGCGGCTGATTCATAATCCCCGCGCAATGTCTCGCCTGCTAACATTTGTCGGTTCGACAAATGGCCGTGCGCGTGCAGCCAGGACAAAGGTGATTCCGATAGGTTAATCGTCACGGTGCGCTGGGTCGCACGACTTTCAGCCACTGGATGTTCAATCAGCATGCGTGGATCATGAAATTTTCGGTTCGAATGGGATTTAGCGGGCATCGATAATCTCCTTTGATCGTTCGAATCACCCTTGCCATGTGGTAAATATTGTAGGAAAGAAAAAACCTATTTGGTAATGGAGTGCTCCATGCAAAGTCGAATTCGCGATGTACGAAAGGCCAAGGGCCTAACACTTGCCGATGTGGCCGAACGCTGCAACCCACAGACAACGGCTCAAACCATCGGCCGCCTCGAAACCGGCATGCGGGTGTTGTCGCTTATCTGGATTAACCGCATTGCGGATGCTTTGGGTGTGGATTCGAGCGATCTTGTTGCCCTGCCTGACCAGCAATTTCTGTCCGTCGCGGCTGTGTTGCATGAGCATGGAACCCATGCGCCGACACAGGAGGAGCGCATCATGGTTCCCAATATTGGCGCCAGCATGGTCGGGCTTCGGATTGCGGCGACAATAGGGGAATATCGGCGCGGTGATGAATTATGGCTTGAGCAGATTCAACCCGATGATTTTACTTCTGCGCTAAATTTGGACGTCCTTGTTCCAAGACCCGGTGGACGGTTCATTTTTGGTCGTTTGCTTGGCCGGGATGCAGACAAGCTACATCTTCTACCGTTGGAGGCTGGCGCTCGTCAGCAGGTCGTGACCGACCCAGCCTGGATTGCCAAAGCCGTCCGGCTCGTCCGCAAATTATAAGCGTTAAGGCTGTGCGCCGAAGTCTGCGCCTATCCGTTCGGCCTTCGACCCCGTGCCTTCGTCGGTCGGGACGAAGCTATGTGACCCAACCTTGAGCCAAATCAGTATTGGTGCCGCTTGATAGATGGAAGAGTAAGTACCGACAACAATACCAAATGCCATTGCCATGCTGAAGCCAAAGATGACGTCTGGTCCAAAGAGCACCAGCACGATTAGCGGCAGCGAAATTGATACGCTTGTCATCACTGTACGGGACAAGGTTTCATTGACTGAAAGATTCAGCAGCGAGGCCATTTCCATCTTGCGGAACTTCATCAGATTTTCGCGGATTCGGTCGTAAATCACGACAGTGTCATTCAAAGAATAGCCAATGATGGTCAGCAACGCCGCAATGATGTTCAGGTCAAACTCCCACCCCGTGAGCGAAAACAGCCCGAAGGTAAGCGTTACATCGTGAACCAGCGACCAGATTGCGCCGACACCAAACTGCCATTCGAAACGGAACCAAATATAAATCGAAACCCCGGCCATTGCGGCCAAAAGTGCCAATACACCCTTGCCGAACAATTCCTCCGAAACCTTGCCGGACACGGAGTCAACGCCATCAATCCGAACGTCTGGGTGATCAGCCTTCAACTTGTTAGTGATTTTCACCGCCATCGCGTTGGCCAGCTCCGGGTTCTTATCCGCACCTTCTGGTAATTTCATGCGGATCGAAACCTGATTTTCGGCGCCAAAACGCTGAATTGTCGGATCGCCATAACCAAGGCTGCCAACGGTCTCGCGCAGCTCGGTAACAGGCGCTGTGGCGCTTTGCGTGAACGTTGCGCGGATCATCTGGCCGCCGATAAAATCGACGCCAAAATTGAGCCCCTTGGTTGCGACCAAGCCTACCGATGCCGCCATCAGAACCAAGCTGATCGCAAAGGCCCATACGCGCCATTTGAGAAAATCGATGTTAGTATCATCACGAACGAGTTTGAGCAGTTTCATAGCAATATCCTCAAATCGTCAATTCAGTGGGGCGCGTGCGCTTTACCCAGAGCGACACCCACATGCGGGTGATGGTCACGGCGGTGAAAACCGAGGTCACAATCCCGATCATCAACACCACGGCAAATCCGCGAATAGGTCCCGACCCGAAAATGAAGAGCAAAACCGCAGCGATAACGTTTGTGCTGTTTGCGTCAAAAATCGCACGGCTGGCTTCTTTGTACCCAAACTCAATGGCCTGCACCACACGCCGGCCCCGTTTCAGTTCTTCGCGAATACGTTCATTGATCAGCACGTTTGCGTCAACAGCAGCACCAATCGTCAGAACAAAGCCCGCAATTCCCGGCAAGGTCAACGTCGCATTAGCAAAAGACATGACGCCCAAAATCATCAACACGTTGATGACAAGGGCAGCATTAGCATACATCCCGAAACGGCCATAAACGAGGAACATGAGTACCAGAATAGCGGTTGTACCGATGACCGCAGCTAACACCCCGCGGCGGATGGAGTCAGCGCCAAGGTCGGGACCGACCGAACGCTCCTCAACGATAGTCAAATCCACTGGCAACGCACCCGAGCGCAATGAGATCGATAATGCATTGGCGCTTTCGGTCGTGAAGCTGCCCGAAATCTGAGAGACGCCGCCGAAAATCGGTTCCCGAATTTGCGGCGCGGAGATGACTTGGCCGTCGAGTACAATCGCGAACAATTTGTTCACATTTTGCTGTGTCATACGGGCAAATTTCTGCCCGCCCTCAGAATCAAACTGGATGGTCACAGCAGGCTCATTGGTCTGCGGATCAAATGTTGGGTCAGCCTTGACCAATTTGTCGCCCGATATCCCGCCCAAGCGACGCACCGCGATATACGGCAATCCCGTGGGATTGTCGGGATAAGGCAGAACCTGGCTACCAACGCGGGCCTTGCCCTGCGCGGTTTGATCGGGGTCAGCTTGTTCATCGACCAGCTTGAATTCAAGCTTAGCCGTCTTACCAATCAATGCCTTCAACGCTTCTGGATCCTCCAACCCAGGAACCTGAACGACGATACGGTTCTCACCCTGACGAATGATCGTCGGCTCCAACGTGCCAAGCGCGTTTATCCGCCGATCAATGACGTCCTTGGCGGTATCCATCGCTTGGTCAAGGGCCGTTTCGTCGCCAGAACTTACAGGTGACAGAACAATGCGATTGCCGTTGTTCACGCCAATATCCCAATCCCGCGTGCCCATCGTATTGCTAATGAGCGGCAAGATCACTTCACGCGCAGCGTCCACCTTGGACATGTCGGTGACGTTAAAACTCAATTCGCCTTCACTGCGCGAGACATCCGCAATCACAATTTGCGGATTGGCGCGGCGCAATGCTGTACGGACGCTGTCCTCCAAAGCCTCAAGCCGAGCCTCTGCAAGTTGCGACGTGTCCGCCTCAAGCAAGATGTGACTACCGCCAGCAAGGTCGAGACCAAGGTTGATCGTCGGGGTCGGCACAAATTGTGCAAGCTGCGCGCGCATTGCCGTCGGCAGCAGGCTAGGAATGGCAAAGGCCACTCCGACGATAATCAAGGTGTTGAGCATCCATACGCGCCAACGGGGAAAATCAAGCATAGATTGGTTCCGAACGAACTATGTAGGCAATATCTGGGTTAAGCGGCAGAGCCGTTCAACCCCGACGGTTAATCATTCGCGGCTTTCGCATTGCGCGGCTGCACGTTAGCAATGGTCGACTTAACCGCCTTCACCCGAACGTTTGGCGCAATTTCAACTTCAACATATTCATCGGCTACCTTGGTCACTTTACCCATCAGGCCGCCAGCAGTTACAACTTCGTCATTCTTCTGCACAGCAGCGATTTTAGCTTCATGCGCTTTTGCGCGCTTTTGCTGCGGACGAATGAGGAAGAGATAGAATACGACGAAGATGAGCAGGAGCGGGAAAAGCTGCACGAAAAATGCAGAACTACCGGCGCCGCCAGCGGCAGCAGTAAAGATAACAGACTCCATGAAAAAACCTCGCACTAATGAAATAGAGCGCCAACGTGCAGCGCTGCCGGGAAACAATCGGGTGCGATTATCACCTGCACCCTGCCGACGCAACGTCAAAGCTTCGACAGCGCGCTTGCTTTTCCAAAACCACCGCCATATAGGCGCGCTTCCATTGGCCTCGGTGAGGTCATTGGCGGTCGGGACGTAGCGCAGCCTGGTAGCGCATCACACTGGGGGTGTGGGGGTCGCAGGTTCGAATCCTGTCGTCCCGACCAATTATTCACCATAAAATTTCAACGCAAATAACACGCAAGCGCGCGCTGGCCGTGCAATTGGCACATTTTACTTTCCTACAAGTAACCTATTTGGTTATTAACTGTTCGAAAGTGAGGGTGCGCCGATGCCAAACAATATTGACGGACTGATTGACGACCTAATTGCGCGCGAGGGCGGATTTGTCGATCATCCTGCCGACAAGGGCGGACCAACGCGTTGGGGCGTTACCCAGGCAGTCGCCCGTCAGCATGGCTATATGGGGCAGATGGAAAATCTTCCGCCCAATGTTGCTGCGTTAATTTACAAAAAGCAATATTGGCGTGCACCTGCATTCGATAAAGTGTCACAGATTGCGCCGAGGTTAGCAGCAGAGCTATTTGACACAGGCGTCAATATGGGCGCCAGCACAGCAATCGGATTTTTGCAACGCGCGTTGAATGCGCTGAACCGCAATGGCACGGATTATCCAGACATCACCATAGACCGCAGTATCGGCCCCGATACCTTGCGCGCGCTGGAGGCATTTTTGACAAAACGCGGGCCACAAGCGGAGGGCGTTCTGACCAAAGCAATCGATGCATTGCAAGGGGCGCATTATGTCCGCTTGGCCGAAGCACGCCCAGCGCAAGAGGCATTTCTCTATGGCTGGATTAAGAGCCGTATTGGTTAATCATTAAAAGGAACATGCCATGTCACTCATCGAAGGTATCATCGGCCCGATTGCAAACCTGATCGACAAAATCATTCCCGACCCGAAAGCCCGCGATGCGGCAAAGCTCGAACTGATCAAGCTGCAAGGCAGCCAGGAGATGGATGCATTGCGCACCCAATTATCCGCCGTGTTGGCTGAAGCGCAATCCGCCGACCCATGGACAAGCCGCGCACAGCCAAGTTTCCTCTATGTCATGTATACGATGCTGCTGTGGGCGATTCCTATGGGTTTAATTGCCGCCGTTCAGCCGGAGGCCGCGGCCAATATCGCGCGCGGGATGAACGCCTATCTGAACGGCCTGCCAGAGCCTTTATACGCGTTGTTTGGTACTGGCTATCTCGGTTACACCGTCGCCCGACAATGGGGCATTTCACGCGGGATGGAAAAATAGTTGCGTAAAGCCAATAACATCCGTTAACTCTATACACCCGTGAGGGTTTTTAGGGACTTAGGAGAACCAAGATGAAGAAATTAGTCGCAACTGTTGCTGCTCTTGCATTTGCAGCATCGCTAACCGCATGTGGCGAAGCTGGTGAAAAGGCTGCCGAAGAAACTGCTGAAGCCGCCGACGCAACTGGCGAAGCTATGGAAGCTGGCGCCGAGAACGCCATGACTGCCGCCGAAGGCGCAGCCGACGCAACTGCAGAGGCCGCTGGTGACGCGACAGCCGAAGCTGGCGCCGCTGTTGAAGAAGCAGGCAAGGAAATGCAAAAAGCCGCCGAATAATCGGTCGTATTTTCGCATAGAATATCAGCCCGCCCTGCCCACGCGCAGCGGCGGGCTTTTTCATGCCCGTATACAGGCCGGCCCTTGCTCTCATGCCGCCTGAGGGCCAGCGACGTGGCGATGGAACAGTCCACAAAAAAGGCGGGGCTACGCACCCCGCCTTTTATTCTCATATTCTCAGAAAACCGTAATATTGCGCGGCTCTAATTTACTCCGCTGGCGCCGCTGCCGCTTTTGGCAGATTGACCGTATCACCCGGATATAAACGCATTGGGTCAGACAATTGCGGATTGGCGGCAATCATCGCTTCAACGGCGACACCCTTTCTGATTGCTATTCTGGAAAGGCTGTCACCTTCTGCCACGATGACTTGCTCCGGCGCAACGACGGCGGCTGCAGGTGCCTTTGTTGCGACTGCCGTTGCTGGTGCCGATTGCGTTGTTGGCGCAGTGGCAGGTGCCACGACGGCAACAGGAGCGACCGTTGGCGGCGTGGCAGCACTACCCGAAGCAAGCGACATGACGGCCGCCGCTAGTCCTGCGAGTGCCCCGATAACGGCAAAGGCAAGCGCCAGCCGTCCAAACACCGGCAGTACCCCGTGTTGGGCAATCGACAGATCCTTACGCAGCGAGTCGAGTTGCTGGACAAACCGGCCACCCTTGTCGTCGATAGCAGTGGCGAGGCGCCCTTCAGCTTCCGACACTAATTTCAACTGCTGCGTATTGCGTTCGGCCTGTGCACCTACGGTATTTACGGTGTCCACAAGCTGGTGATTTATGTGGGTCGCCACATTGGCCAGCTGATCAAACCGCTTGGAGAAGCTTTGCTCCCAATGAATGAACAGATCGCGCATCGCCTTATGTTCTTGGCTAATCATCGTATGCAATGCGGCCGATTGTTCGGGGGAGAACGCACCGCGTGGCCCTGCATTAGCAGCGCCAGCAGGCCAGCCCGCAACCGAAGCGCCACCTGCTGGATAGAGTTCTTCATTCACAAATTCCCGCACGTCGCGGAACAGGCGTTCCCCAGCGGATTTCACGCTGCTGACGGTCAGACCAATGACGAGCGAACCCAACAAACCATAAAGCGATGCCACGAATGCCGTGCCCATGCCCTGCATCGGGCCTTGCAGTTTCACAATCATGGTCGAGAACATGGCGCCGGAATCGCTGCCAGAGCCGCCGCCAAGCGCAGCAAACACGCCCGATAATTCGTCTAGCGTTTGCAGCAGACCGATAAACGTTCCGACGAGGCCAAGTCCGACGAGGCTGCCCGAAAGCAAATTGGACATGCCAAGACGCCCGAGCATTTGCGATTCTACGCTTCCCATCTCCGCCAGCCTTCGTTGGATTTCTAAGCCACCGATACCGCGCAATCGCACGTCAAGCACGATACAGCCCGAAAGCCCGCCTTGTGCAGTGCGCAAAAATGCCTCGCCATCATCGAACAATTCCACGTCATAACCTATCGATCGCAACATGATCGCCAATGAAGAGCGAAGGTCCAGATCATTATCAACGACATAAATTTTTCGGTTCAAGTCGGACATTTCTCTCCGCATCCTGTTTGCAGAGTTTTACATAACAAGGCGTTTGTCAGGCACCAAATGCATTCTGCGAAGAAATGAAATTATTACATGGAGTTACAAAATCCCGCTATCATAAGAGCCACCTCCGGCGCTTGAATAACAACCTCTGTGCTGGGCGCATAAGGTAGCCAGCATCGCCAAGCGGCCATTTCAAACACGGCCTTCGCGTTACGTATACATAAATGGGGCGTTGAATAATTTGGTGCACCCAACTGGATTCGAACCAGTGGCCCCCAGATTAGGAATCTGATGCTCTATCCTGCTGAGCTATGGGTGCATCGGTAATGGCCATAGCTGCGTGCAATAAGACGGTCAATTTTTTGCAGAGGGCGGGACGACCGGAAACAATAAAGGCGCAACTTCGATACCCTCTTCGACCAAAGCCTTTGCCTCATCACGGCTGGTTTCGCCGTGAATCAGGCGGTCGGGTTCTTCGCCATAATGGATCGCCCGCGCAGTTTCGGCAAAGTTACCGCCCACCCATTGCGACTTATCCAGCATTTCCGATTGCGCACGGGCCAATTTTTGGACCAGCTCAGCCACAATAGCTGGGGGAATTTCGTTTGCCGGAGCATCCGTGTTTGTTTCGGCCGCTGCGGGAACCATCGATGGCAAGTTGCCCCCCTGTTGGTTGCCTTTGCGCGGAACATTGGGCACGGACAGCGCCTTTTTAATCACGCCGTCATTGCACGTTGGGCACGCCAGCAGACCGCTGGATTTCTGCGCATCAAAATCGGCAGAGGACGCGAACCACCCTTCGAACTGGTGCCCGTTGCTGCAATTCAGATCAAATGTGATCATACTGCGCTGCTGGCTCCCAATAGGTTATCCAGCTTTCCTTGGACATCGAGCGCGCGCAAATCGTCCGATCCGCCAATCGCGACATCATTGATGAAAATCTGCGGCACCGTTTGGGCGCCCGGCGCACGTGCAACCATCTCAGCCCGCTTTGCCGCGTCCATTGTTACATCATACTCGATATATCTGACGCCTTTGCTGTCCAAAAGATGCTTGGCCCGCACGCAATACGGGCAGGCGAATTTAGTGTAGATTTCGACATTTGCGATCATGAAACGGAAATGGTGCTCCCAGTCCTGCAAGTCAAGCGTCGAACGATATCGTTGTGCCCGCTTGCGTCCCGTCGCCCCGCAAGGCCCGCGCCCAACAGAATATCTGCACCCAGTCTGCGCCGCCGCGCTTCAGCACCGCGACACAGCCGTCGCTGGTTGCGCCCGTGGTCAGGACATCGTCAATCAGGATGATGCTTCGCCCTTTCAATGCACCCTTATATTTTGGGTGGACAGCAAAGGCGCTGGCCACAGCCTCTCGGCGGCGTTTGTGGTCCAACCCCCGCATGCTCGGTGTGCGTTTATGCCGGACCAATATATCCGGCACAAAGGCGAGACCGCTCATGTCCGCAAGCTGTTTACCGATCAACGCCGACTGGTTGAAGCTGCGCGACCAAATCCGTGTCCAATGCAAGGGTACTGGCGTGATCATCAATTGCTCTTGCTCTTCGGGCAAATGGCGCAGCATGTGTTGCGCAATCACCCGGGCCAAGCCTATTTTGCCGCCATATTTCAGACGAAGCGCAACTTGCGCCGATAAATCATCATATTTTACCGCCGCGCGGATGCCGTCATGTCGGGGCGGATTTGCGATGCAGACCGCGCAATATGCGTCCGCGCCACGGTCAAATTCAAAGGGAGTTGCGCACCCCCGACACCAAGGTGGCCCCAGAAATTCCAACTTTTGCCAGCAGGACACACAGAACGATCCGCCCGCGGCGGTGATAGTTCCGCAACAGGGGCAGCGTTCGGGCAATACCCAATTCAACATCCGATGGAAAATGTGGCGGCCCTTTGCCATATCACACTTGTCGAACAAAGATTGGGGCGGCACAAGGGAACAAATGCATAATGAATTGAATCCACCGGAAATTTTTGACCGCCGCCGTCGTCATGCCCTGCGCGCGCGGGCCGCTGGGCGTTCGCGGGATGATTTCCTATGGCACCACATCGCGCAAGATATGACAGAGCGGCTGTCCGCTGTTACGCGCACGTTCGAACATGCCCTTATCATCGGGCCTATTGGGCGATGGCAGACGGAGATTCTGCCGCCAAATGTCTCCTGCACCCTTGCCCCGCTACGCGATACAAATGTGGGAGCTGCGGCGGGTACAGCGAACGATGCGCCTATTGCATTGGAAGAAGACCGTCTGCCCTTCACGCCCGGCAGCTTTGACCTGGTGATTTCGGCAGGAACGCTCGATAGCGTCAATGATTTACCCGGCGCGCTGATTCAAATCCGTCGCCTGTTGCGGCCCGACGGCTTGTTCCTTGGCCATATGTTTGGCGCGGGGACACTGGGTACACTTAAGGCAATGTTGTTGGAGGCGGATGCGGATCGCGTTACCCCGCATATCCACCCGCAAATTGACCTGCGCAGCGCGGCGGACCTCATCGTGCGTGCTGGTTTCACTTTACCTGTGGCGGATCAGGATATGTCGGCGGTGCGTTATGGTAACTGGCGCTCCATCGTGTCAGACATAAGGGATGCAGGCGTTGGCAATGCGCTTGCCGGACCGCGCAGCTATCTGGGCAAAGACATTGCCCTACGGCTGGACCATGCCTTTGCCACGCGTGCCGATGCGCATGGCAAGGTTACTGAAGGCTTTGCGCATATCTATTTAAGCGGATGGGCGCCGTCCGAAAACCAACCCCGTCCCGCCAAAAGGGGAAGTGGACAGGTGTCTCTCGCGGACATATTGTCGAAGGATAAAGCGGGATAGCGTCCTGACGTTAAATGCCCTGAAGTTTGCGAACCAGAGGATAATCGGCAGGCGGCATAGTCAAATCAGCCATATCTTTTAGCAAAGTCCATTGGATTTCGGACGCATAGATCGCAGTAGGCTTACCCGACCATGTGGTGCAGCTATAGAGCAGTAGGACCAGATTTCGGTCGCCCAATGGTTCGCTCGCGAAGGTTTCGGGCACCAGATCCTGCGCAGCAACGATAATGCCCAGCTCCTCCTCAAGCTCTCGCACCAGCGCGGCTTCAGGAGACTCACCGGGATCGACCTTGCCACCGGGGAACTCCCAGTAACCACCCATTTGCCCGCCCATAGGACGTTTTTGGAGCAGAATTTCACCGCTGTCATTGGTCAACGCAGCAGCAACCACGAACAACATCTTTGGACTATTTTCCATATTCTCATCACAGCACAGGGTTTATTAGGCTGTGTGGGATTTTGATGTCCCTCGCAACCGGGGAATGCGGCCGCACACCGCTTTTTGTTCAGTAGGTCACGATCTTCAACTTCTGCCCAGCGCGAATACTCGCGTTGGATGACAGCCCGTTCAGCGCCCTAAAGCGTTCGGTCTGCATGGAACGATATGCCATGCGCGCCGCAAGCGATGCGACATTATCCTGTGCTCCTGCGGTAACGATACGCAGCTTGCGTGGCTTTACGGCCGATGCTTGCGTGGCGGTCAGGCGCGACATGCTGGCAAACATACGGTCAAATGGGTTCACGTTGTTGGCTGTGATCGTCACAAAATGATAGGCTGTGCCCGGCGCCCATTCATACGCGAACACCGAAACAAAGCGCTGCCCCTGCTGCGTGTTAACAACAGAATTGCTGTAAAAAGCGGGGATATCGTTCACCGTTGTGCGCCGGATTTCTCCCGCCGGGATGGTTGCATTGTCGCCCGACACCGCCTTCAACGCTTTGGCGATGTAGCTGCTGCGATTGCCATCAAATGCGCCGCCCGTGAATATCGCCTTCCCGCTGTTGCCGTTAATCGCAACGGAATCGCTGCTATTTTGCATGCCAAAGCCAGTGGGCGCGGTGAATTGGATCTTCAGCTGGGGATGCAGAAAATTTTGCCCCTCGACCACACCTTGCGCAGGGTCATCGCCATATAGCATGCCGTCAATGGCCGCCAAATGCGCGTCCGCATTGCGCAAGGTGCTGGCGGGATAGCTTTTGGACTTCGATGCCGCCCGCGAAACGCGGCGGGCAGGATCAGGGTGGGTGCTTGCCCACTCCGGAACGCGGTTATCGGCTAAGCCAGCAACTTGCGTATCCACGCTGGTCTGCAACGCCAATGAATACAGCATCGACGCCAATGCGCTTGGGTCATATCCAGCTTTGCTCAAATAGCGGATGCCATAATCATCGGCCTCCTCCTCTTGTGTGCGCGAATATTTTAGTGTGAATACCTGCGCCAATGGACCTGCATATTGCTGCAATCCGCCCCCTAGCGCCCCCAATAAGCCGCCTGAATTACCGAGCACCGCCCCCAATATGCTGCCGCCCATCCCCAAAAGGCCAGCCAACGTGGCGTTATTCTTGCGCTTTTCACTATGCCGCGCGGCGGTGTGCCCGACCTCATGCCCCAGAACACCTGCCATTTCGGCTTCGCTGTTGGTCAAGGCAACCAATTGCCGCGTGATGTAGATATAACCGCCGGGCAACGCGAATGCATTGTTCACCGACGAATTGAGCAACGTCACGTTAAAGTCGCTTTGCGCGTTCCCAAGGCCCGACTGCATGGCAATATTCTTGCCGACGCGCACAACATAGGCCGTTTGCGGACTTTGCATCGGTCCGCCAAATTCTTTCAAAATTTCTGTGTGATATTTGGCGCCCTCATTCTTTTCTTGGGCGGTGAAGGGCTTGGGAACAGATGGGCTTGCGGTTCGGGACTGCGCGTCAGCGGGAATAGGACCACCAATCAACGCCAGTCCAAAAATTGCGGCACTGGTAAAAAGACACAGCTTCGAAAAACGCATCAACATTCTCCCCAAATACGGGCAACGCCACTTGAAAACTGCCGTTTCACCGCCGCACACAAAAACGGCCAATGGGGTGTCTATATCCGGTAAAGTTCAAGCCCCCATGGACAGGAATTTTGCGCGACGCTGTTGCAGCAGTTCTTTGGATGAGAACCCGGACAATGCATCCAACTCCTCGTCTATGGCAGTCGCAAGGGCCGCTGCGGCTGTCGCATGGTCGCGATGCGCACCACCAATGGGTTCGGCAACAATCCGGTCAATGATGCGCAGCGCTTTCAGATCGTCTGCCGTCATCTTCATGGCTTGCGCAGCGTCTGCCGCCTTGTCGCCCGTGCGCCACAAAATCGAAGCGCATCCTTCGGGCGATATCACCGAATATACGGCATATTGAAACATCAATATCCGGTCGGCAGCCGCCAGTGCAACGGCACCACCCGAACCGCCCTCACCCACAATGCAGGCAATCATCGGCACACCCAGCGCCAGGCATTTCTCGGTGGAACGGGCAATCGCCTCTGCCTGTCCGCGCTCTTCGGCCTGAATGCCTGGAAACGCGCCCGACGTATCAACCAAGCTTACCACGGGGATACCGAACCGATCCGCAAGCTCCATCAGGCGAATAGCCTTGCGATAGCCCTCGGGCTTACCCATGCCAAAATTATGGCGCAGGCGGCTTTGCGTATCATCGCCTTTTTCATGCCCAATGACCATCACGCGGCGGCCATTGAGGCGGCCAAGGCCGCCAATAATCGCTTGATCGTCACCAAAGGCGCGGTCCCCTGCCAAAGGCATGAAATCTTCAAACATCGCTTCGATATAATGTTTGAAATGGGGACGTTCGGGGTGCCGAGCGACCTGTGTTTTCTGCCATGCGGTTAGATTGGCATAGGTATCCTTCAACTGCTTGTCCGCCTTGGCACGCAATTTGGTGATTTCGGCGCCCGCATCGACGTCGCTATCACGCGCAGCATCTTGCAGTTCAAGGATACGCGCTTCAAGCGCGGCAACCGGCTTTTCAAAATCGAGATATACCATCATGCCTGCGGGTTAGAGCCTCATGTGCGACGGGTCAATGTGCGCGTTGCCAATGGGTGACGTCGATTGACCAGTTCGACAAGCTTGCTGCTGTCGACATGCGTGTAAATCTGCGTCGTTGCGATGTCGGCATGCCCCAGCATGGACTGCAACGCCCGCAGATTCGCGCCGCCCGCCAAAAGATGGGTGGCAAAGGCATGCCGCAGGACATGGGGGCTGACCTTTGCAGGGTCTAGCCCCGCATGCACGGCAAGGTCCTTAACAATCTGGAACAGGCGAATGCGGCTGATATGCCCTTCGCGTGACGGAAAGAGAAACCGCGATTTTTCCGGAACGAAGTCCAACCAAGCACTGACCGCTTGGCGCGCGCGGTTGGAAATGGGGATTAATCGTTCCTTATCGCCTTTGCCCTTTATGATGATGAATGGCCGGTCAGAAACGACCGCATTGCGCGGTAGGGCGACCAATTCGGTGGCACGCAGGCCCGAACCGTATAAAAGTTCGATGAACGCCGACAGCCGGTAATCAGTTGGTATGGGATGCGCCTGTACGAGCTTTGCTTCAACGACCGCAAACAAAGTGTCGACTTCTTTTGTATCCAGAATTTTGGGCAAGGGGCGCGTCTGTGCTGGCTTTGGCAAAGCTGCCGACGGGTTGTCAGCGCGAAAGCCCTCCTCATGCAAAAAGGCAAAAAAACGCCGCAATGCCGACGCCTTGCGCGCTACGGAGCTGTTGGAAAGGTCACGCCATTGGCGGGCGAGTTCCACGAGCGCGTCAGGCCCCGCCGCTGACAGTTTACCCTGCAAAAGGACCGATGCCGAATTCAAGTCGCTTTGATACGCCAAAAGCGTGTTCTTAGCGACACCCTGCTCTGCCGCCAGCATCTCCAGAAAACGGGCAATCAGGTCACGGTCAGGTAAGCTCATCGCTGGCTGAGGATCGTAATTGCCATATTGTCAGGCAAAAGTGACTGCTTCCGCAGCAATCATCCGAGCTTCGGCCTCCAAACCGACCTGGCGCAAGGAACGGACGATATAATAAAGATGATTGGCGGGCACAGCCGACCATGAAGGGGCCTGCAGTGCCGCCATCGCCATCAACGCGACCGTCCCCTGCTCGCCACGTTCGGCAGCGGCCGTTATCGCCTTTGACCAAGCAGTTTGCCGGGTAATATTGACTTTAAGATCGCTTGCAAAATCCTTGCGCGCGTCGCTTTCAATACGGCCAAGCCCGGACAGACCCGCAAGCAAAAGCCGCGACTTATGTCCGTCGGTGCTGTCATCATTACCAAGAAAATCGTCAAGGCTACCATAATCAGCGGCCGTTACGCGTCCCGGAGCCGCCAAAGTCACTAGCGCCCAACCCAGCGAACCATCCGCCACCACGTCAACCCATCGCGCCGCAGAGCGGTCAAAACCAGCCGTCAGCATGGAGGCAATCAGCCGGTCTGCCTCAGCCTGATGATCACTGTCCGGCGCAATAAGCGCTGCTGCCCGCGCGGTCATCACCAATGAAGCTTGATAGTCTGCACCTGCGGCTGCCGTGGTCCATAAGGATGTCATAGCCGCAACCTTGGCATCTGCATCAGAAGCGGTATACGCATTTCCGAGGCTTTCTGCCTGTGTCCGCGCGGCGTCGGGCGCATCGGGATCTGCAAGGACCTGCGCATAGAGATCCACCATATTCCGGTTCGACAATATGCCAAGAGCCGCAGCATTGGATGCATATTTGACCCGGATCGTCGGTGTAAACATCGGCAACTGGACCCGCCAACCATCGATCTGACGCCCCGTGCCAGCAAATAGGCTTTCCGGAGGTTCAAGGCCCACAGCAGCGGAAAGACCGAAGCGCCAAGGGTTCATACCCTCCACATTATCCCACTCAATTTGAACCGAACGCCGCCCGTTCATGCCGGCCCCAACCGCTTTTTCAGCCAGAAGATAATCGACGCCGCGGACCCAGCCTTGGTAGCGGCCTTGATTTATAAGCGCCGTCGCATTGCCTTGTTCACCTGCCAGCGACGCACAAATGGCGCGGGTCATTTTCCAGCGGCCATTGTTCACAAGGCGCGCGCCACTTTCGCTGATGGGGCACATGCCCGCTAAATCGCCATTGGCCAAATAGGCCTGCATCGCGACTTCGTGGAGGCGTTTTGTGTAATCTACGCTGTCAACCTGTTGCACAAGATTACGCGCCACAACCGAGTCGCCCATTCGCAGCAACAACCACGCACGTTCCGCAGTCCAATCCGCGCCGTTAACACCGGCTGGCGTGTTGGTGCGGCTGGCAAGCAAGCGCCGCGCCATAATGGTCCCCCAGCGCGAGGCAATCGGCCCCGTCGTCCGCTTTAGAATTTGGTTCAGGAAAGCGCCGTCCAATGTACCAAAAGAGTTCGCAGGAAATCCGCCAGAGGCTTCCGATAAAATCCCGATATCGTTCAACGACTGGCGCGCTGAAGGTGGCACGTCAAAACGGATGGCCAATTCCGGATCTTCTTCATCCTCTTCTTCTGTCGCGCTTTCGTCCTCCGTCAAAGATGTCGCGGGGGTTGCGCCAACGGGCGATCCGGTGACATTCGGCGATGGTCGGCCCGCTATCGGTGCCGGCGGAGGGGCAGGATCGCCAAAGCCTTCCGGAAGCAAGGATTCAGGTCCCTGCTGCCCGACCGCAGGCAAAGAAAATACCAAGACCAGAGCGCTGGCAACCAAAAGGCCGCTTTTTGAAATCTTGTTAGTCAATGATGCGAACCTGTTTCCATATCTGCGAGCAACAATGCGGTATGTCCCATTATCATCCGTTGCCATTGCCGCAACCCTCATCAGAGAATAGCAAGCCTATGCCCCGTGCGGCAACCGATAGAAACCGCAAAAACGGAATTTCACGCAACTATCCGACTTCGTTCAACATATTATCCTATATTTACCACGAAAAATCCTAAAGTGGCAAACTGCTTTCGGCTGAAGCCAAGGCGATATATAGGCCATTTTGTCATGGCTGAACTTCACCCACCCAAAAAACGAAAATATGACATGCAAGGGGCATTGGTCATTAACCGTCCGGTGGTGCTTGTCGGGATGATGGGTGTCGGCAAAACCAGCATCGGAAAGCGGCTTGCCGCCCGACTGGGCGCGCCCTTTGTCGATGCCGATGACGAAATTGAAAAGGCAGCGGGCCTCTCGATTACAGAAATATTCGCGAAATTTGGCGAGGACTATTTTCGGGATGGTGAACGCCGCGTGATTGCCCGGCTCATTGAGGGTGAACCGAAGGTTATCGCGACAGGCGGCGGCGCTTTCGTCAACGACGATACCCGCGCACTAATCTTAGAACGCGCAACGTCGATCTGGCTTAATGCCGATGTGCAGGTACTTGCCGACCGTGTATCGCGGCGCAACCACCGCCCTTTGTTGAAAGGCAAGGATCCAGTGGCTGTACTGACCGCACTTGGCAAGGTGCGTAACCCCTTATATGCCGCTGCCAATCTCCATATTCGCAGCGACACTTCGCCGCATGTGCGGACAGTTGAAAACATATTGAAGGCCCTTTCCGTATGACCGTGATATCCGTCGATCTGTCCAACTGCCCTTATGACATTCATGTCCGCGCTGGGTTACTGGGCGATGTCGGCGCTATCTTAACGCCTTATGCCCGCGACAGCCGCTTGCTTGTGGTTACCGACGAAAATGTTGCGCAAGCCGTTCTGCCACAGTTTGAATCGGCATTACGCGGCGCGGGCCTATCATGCGCGCATTTCATCCTACCCGCTGGCGAAGCAGGAAAAAGCTGGACGCAACTGGAGCAACTCACCGATTGGTTGCTGGAACAGCATGTGGAACGCAGCGACCATATCATTGCGCTGGGTGGCGGCGTGGTTGGGGATATTACGGGCTTTGCCGCGCACATCATCAAACGTGGCTGCGCCTTCGTGCAGATACCAACGACCCTGCTTGCTCAAGTCGACAGCAGCGTTGGCGGCAAGACCGCTATCAATAGCGCGGCGGGAAAAAATCTGGTCGGGGCATTTCATCAACCGTCTTTGGTCCTCATCGACCCGGACCTGTTGAATAGCCTTCCACCTCGCCAACTCGCGGCGGGTTTTGCCGAGGTTGTGAAATACGGCCTGATCGATGACGCGGCGTTTTTTGACTTTTGCGCGGATAATCTCGACAACTTTTTTGACGGTGACCCTGATATTCGCGCACAAGCTATCATAAGGTCAGTACAGTCCAAAGCGCGTATCGTTGCCGCCGACGAGACCGAGCGCACTGGCACGCGGGCATTGCTGAACTTGGGCCACACTTTCGGCCATGCGCTAGAAGCCGACACCGGTTTTTCCGACCGGCTTTTTCATGGCGAAGCGGTCGCGGCTGGCATGGCTTTGGCGTTTCGATATTCGGTGCGGCTGGGCCTATGCCCCGCAGAAGATGCGCAACGTGTCACACAACTTCTGCAACGCGCTGGCCTACCCACGACTTTATCCGCAGCGGGTGTCACCGCCCATGGCGCAGCCTTGGTCGACTATATGCGGCATGACAAGAAGATGAGCGCAGGCACGCTGCCCTTTTTGCTCGCCCGTGGTATCGGGCAGACATTTTTGTCCAAAGATGTAGTGCTGGATGACGTCGCCGCATTTTTGGACAACGAAGCTTAGGATCAGGACCTAATCGTCCGCAATTAGAAAATCGTCGGAACCATCGCCGCCGAAACTGTGCCGTCTTCCGGCATGCATGTCCCCGCTGGTGAACTGCGCTTTCATGCGACTGCGGTCACGACGCCGGAATTCCAAGATAATCTCGTGAATTTTTGCACGATCCGTACCAAAATATTGCAGCGCATCGGCAGACATTCGGATGGAGGATTCAAACACTTCCCGCATGATGCTGATGCCCTCATCCTGCATCAACAACAAGGCTTGCTGCCGGTCGTAAGCCCGCACGAACAATTTTGTGCGCGGGAAGGTCTCACGCACGGGCATTAGCGACTCTGCGGTCATGTATCGGTCGTCGATGCAGAAGAATATCGCCTGCGCATCTTCGCCACCTGCCCGCTGTAGCAAATCGACGCGGGTGCCATCGCCATAAAAAACCTTGAAGCCAAAGTCCCCGCTACGGTCGATGGTCTGCGGGTTGATGTCAATCAACGTCACCGAACGCCCAGCCGCCTGCATGATCTGCGATACCTGTTGCCCGAAACGTCCATGTCCGACGATAATGACATTGGCTTGCGACGCCAATTCCGGGTCATCCAACTGAACATCACCCTTGACCTCTCGCGCCGCAAGCTTGCCCGCAAAGATCATGAGGAACGGCGTGGTGGCCATGGACAAGGTTACGACTGCGCCGAAAAGGCTCGCGGCTTCGGGTTCAATTAACAGGGCACTCTGCGCTGCGGAAAATAGCACAAAGGCAAACTCACCACCCTGACTTAATAACATTGCCATGATGAACGAAGGCTTGTTTTGGAGACCAAAAAACCGGCCAAGCCCGAAGATAATCGCAATCTTGACCGCAACCAATGCCAGCGCAAGACCCGCCACGAAAAAGGGCTGCGACAAGATAACATCGACGTCCAGCAACATGCCGACCGCTAAGAAAAACAACCCCAGCAAGATCGATCGGAATGGATCAATGTCGGCCTCCAACTCGTGCCGATAGGGGGATTCCGCTAACATGACGCCAGCGACAAATGCGCCCAAGGCGGGCGACACGCCAATCGCCTGCATCACCGCGGCGCTGACGCAGACGGTAAAAAGGCCGGTGACGATGAACAATTCGCGTTCTGAAATCTTGCCGACCAAGCGCAAAAGCGGCGACAGCAGATAGCGTCCGGCCAACACCAGCCCGGTAATCGCCAGTATCGCGTAAAACACCAGAGACCAGCCCTCAATCGCGCCTTCTTTGGCGGGAGCACGCGATAAGGCGGCAACGATAGTCAGCAGGGGAACAATGGAAATGTCCTGGAACAATAATATCGAGAAGCTTTTCTCACCATAATCGGTCTTCATCCGGCCGCGCGACTGCAGCAATGGCAACACCTGCGCAGTGGAAGACAAGGCCAGTGGAAGCCCAAGGACCAATGCCGCTTGCCAGCTAAAGCTGGGCATTGCGAAATGAATGATCGCAAACATGCCAAGCCCACATAATATGACCTGTAACGGCCCAAAAAGCAGGATGTCACGCCGCAACAGCCACAGCCTGCTGGGCGATAGCTCGAGCCCGACGAGGAACAACAGCAAGATGATGCCGATCTCGGAATAAGCCAAGATCGTCTCTGGCGCGTCAATCAACGCAAGGCCGTCAGGCCCAATGGCAATGCCCGCAACCAGATAGCCAAGGACGGCGCCAAGGCCGAGACGCCGGAAAATCAGCACCGCCAAAAGCGCCGCGCCCAGCAGCACCACCCCGCCCAACATGACATCAGCGACGAGGTGGTGGGATGTTTCCTCCATCAGACTTTCTCTTTGGCCTGCACGGCGGCGGCAAGGATCGCGTCATAGGGCAATAAAATCGCGGCATGGCGTGACGGATAATCACAGGCTGCAGCCAGCAAGGCGAGTTCTGGCCAACAACTGGGCATATTGCCCGTCCGCTGCAACGCCTGCGCCACGCCATCGCGCAATTTGGCGACTTCGGTCATGGCTGTTCCAACCCCGTTTTGCGCCAAAATAGCAGCAGAAGCCTGCCCCAGCGCGCAGGCATTGGCACGCAGGGCAAGGTCACGCAATTTCCCGTCGGCGTCGATCACAATATCCGCTTGAATGCGGCTGCCGCATAAGGGCGAGCGCACTTCAGCGCTGCCGTCGGGGTCTGCAAGGCGATCGCCCGCGACCAGCGACGTTGCCAGCCTTAAGATATCCCGATTGTAGAGCGCGGAGTCCATCAGTTCACCGTTTCCGCGTCGCTATCTGCGGCAAGGCGTTGTTCACGGACAAATTCGGACATGGCTTCACCGCTAGCATTGAGCAAAGGATATGTGCGCGAACTGGTCATCCACTCGGGCCGCCCTGAGTCTGCGCCATAGACCAAATCATATCCCATTACGAACAGTAGGAAAATAAGGGTCGCGATAATTAGGCCTTTGAGCATACCGAAGCCGAACCCAAGGACGCGATCAATTGGGCCTAGCAACGACTTGCGCGATTTGGCACCAATCGATTTCGCAATCCATTTACCCACGGCAAAGATAACGATGACAAGCGCCAAAAAGGCGAGCACGGCCGCGCCAGAATCCGAACCCACAGCCTCGGCCAAAGCTGCCGTCGCAGGGGTATGAAACATGTAAACGGCCAAGATGATCAGCACCCATGCGATCATCGACAGAACCTCTTGCACAAAGCCGCGCAGGAAACCGAATACGGCCCCGCTGCCCAGCAAGAATAGGACAATGATATCAAGTGCTGTCATCTAATCTTGGTGCCCTCATTACCCAAACGCGTCGCAATCAAAATGCGGCACGCGTCATATGATCATGCCCCTATAAGCGTTAAAGAAAGATTTAGGGACGTCCCAGCATATGGTCAACGAGATTGGCAAGCGTGCGGAATTCTTGCGTCGAAATGCCGGCCTGGCCCTTCACCGACGGCGGGACCAATGCGCGGCCAAAGCCAAGCTTTGCGGATTCCTTCAGTCGCAACGCACCATGCGCAACAGGACGGATTTCGCCGGACAAAGCGACTTCACCAAACAGCACCGCATCGGACGGCAGTGGGCGTTCGGACAAAGCCGAAACCAACGCCGCCGCCACCGCAAGATCAGCAGCGGGGTCGGAAATGCGATAGCCACCCGCAATGTTGAGATAGACCTCGGCGGTTGAAAAGCTAAGGCCACATCGCGCCTCCAGCACCGCCAATATCATCGCGAGGCGACCGCTGTCCCAGCCAACAACGGCGCGGCGCGGTGTCGCGCCACTCGATAACCGCACGGTCAGCGCCTGAATTTCGACCAAAACGGGCCGCGTCCCCTCCAACGCCGGAAATACCGTTGCGCCCGTAACCTGTTCTGCGCGGTCGGTTAGGAATAAGGCGCTGGGGTTGCCGACCTCCGTCAGGCCCTCTTCCACCATCGCAAAAACGCCGATTTCATCGGTCCCGCCAAAGCGATTTTTGGACGCGCGCAAGATCCGATATTGATGGCTGCGCTCGCCTTCGAACGACAAGACGGTGTCGACCATATGTTCCAACACGCGCGGTCCGGCGATCGTTCCATCCTTGGTGACATGACCGACGAGCATCACTGCCGTGCCACGTTCCTTGGCAAAGCGGATCAACTCTTGGGCGGATGCACGGACTTGGCTAACGGTGCCCGGCGCGCCTTCGATAAGGTCGCTGTGCATGGTCTGAATGGAATCGATGACCAATAAAGCGGGCGGCGCGCCTTGCGCCATCGTCGTCAATATATCGCGCACCGATGTCGCAGCGGCAAGCTGCACCGGCGCATCACCAAGGCCAAGCCGACGGGCCCGCAAACGCACTTGGTCAACGGCTTCTTCACCTGAAATATAAGCAACGGATAGGCCGCGCCGCGCGAGGTTTGCGGCGGCTTGCAGCAATAATGTCGACTTACCTATGCCTGGATCCCCGCCCAGCAGGGTCGCCGAACCGGGCACAAGGCCGCCACCCAAGGCGCGGTCAAATTCGGATATACCTGTCGAGGCACGTTCCGGCAGTTTGATGTCCGTGTTCAATCCGGACAATTCGACGGCACGGCCGCCCGCGTGCAAATGATGCTTCAGCTCAAAAACAGATGCTTGAGCCTCTTCCGCCAAGCTGTTCCATTCGCCGCAATCGTCGCACTGCCCCTGCCAACGGTTAGATTCAGACCCGCATGCCTGACACACATATTTGCGTTTTGCCTTTGCCATGGCCGATATCTATCAGAACAAATCAAGAACTCAACAATTAATACCACAGGATCAGCGCTTGCGTGTGACGCAGTGTGATGCCACATCATGGATATGCGCGAAAAAGAACTCAGGTTGGCGCTCATTTGTTATGGTGGGGTCAGCCTTGCCATATACATGCATGGCGTCACACGCGAGATTTGGCACATGGTCCGCGCGAGCCGCGCATTTCATGACGGCACGCCCCTCACCCGCCGCAGCGAGATTGTCTATCATGAGCTACTGACAGAGATGTCGCGCGTTAGCGGTGTAAAGTTGCGCGTTTTGACCGATATCATTGCCGGATCAAGCGCGGGCGGCATCAACGGTATTTTCCTGTCACAGGCGATCGTCACAGGCCAATCGTTGGAGCCGTTGACCGACATGTGGCTGGACATGGCGGACGTCGACATACTGCTTGATCCGGACGCCCGTCCGCTGTCGCGCTTCACCAAATTTTGGGCAACGCCGATTGCGTGGATGATCTTGCGCCGGCGCGGTGGAGCGGTCGAAAGAACAGTGGCGAAGGAAGCACAGGAGGAGGTCGCCACCAAGCTGTCGCGCTTTGTCCGCGCGCGTTGGTTTGCGCCGCCCTTTGGCGGGAATGTGTTTTCGAAATTGTTGCTCGACGCGCTGAACATTATGGCCAAGAGCGCAATAGAGCCGCCGCTTTTACCCGAAAACTAACCGCTGGACTTGTTTGTCACGGTAACCGACTATTTTGGTCATGATCGGGTGCTGCGCCTCAATAGTCCGGAAGAAGTTACCGAGTCCGAACATCGCATCACCGTCGATTTTTCAACGCGCGGCCGAACCGACCTCGCCGACATTCCCGAACTGATTTTTGCGGCGCGCGCCACGGCCAGTTTCCCGGGGGCTTTCCCGCCATTTTCGGTGCGAGAACTTGACCGCTTGCTGGTACGGGAAAATGTCCCGTGGCTTGGCCGGTTGGCATTTTTGAAACGGATATTGCCGCAGCAATTTGCCGCCAATGCCGCCGAAGATACGATGTTAATCGACGGCTCGGTATTGGCCAATGCGCCGTTTAACCAAGCAATTTCCGCTTTGCGCAACCGTCCCGCAAGGCGCGAAGTGGATCGTCGTTTTGTCTATATCGACCCAAAGCCCGGCCACCCCAGTTTCCGATTTGGCAAACGCAATGCGGACGGCACCTCAGATATACCACGCAAGCCACCGGGGTTTTTCTCGACGATATTGGGGGCGACATCCAACATTCCACGTGCACAGCCCATTCGGGACAGTCTGGAAAAAATTACGGGCCGCTCGGAACGGATCGAACGGATGCAACGCGTCATCGATAGCTTGCGGAATGAGGTTGAAGATACTGTCGAGGCGCTGCTGGGCAGGACATGGTTCCTGACCCAGCCGACCGCGAGCCGGATGCAGAAATGGCGGCATTCGGCACAGGAGAAGGCGATTGTGACCGCCGGGTTTGGCTATCGCGCCTATAACCATCTCAAAATCGCTGGCGTTGTGGACGATATTGTCGCCACCGCGCGCCGCAGCTTGCCCGACGCATCTAACGCGTTTTTCCGTGACATGCGCGCCGCGCTTTGGACCGAAATCGGCGCCCGTGACATCGACCATATGCCGCCGCATAAGGGCAAAGCCACCGTGCGCCAAATTGCCTTTTTCCGCGCACATGACCTGCGTTTCCGTATCCGGCGCTTGCGCTTTCTGGCTCGGCACCTAACCGAAATTGTCGAAAATGTCATCGATATGCCGAATGATGCTATCGCCAAAATGCGCGATGCCATTTACAATTGCCTCGCTTTATTTCTCGATCTGGAAACGGCGGAGTTTTTAGGCGCAGATTTCGCGATGGCTGCCAAATCTGGCATCGATGATCCCGCAGGCTTGATCGACCATCTCGCGGTACAGCGCGATCTGGTACGCACAGATGCCAAGGTCGACAAAATATTATGCGATGCCATGCTGACGCTGCCCGTTGCGGCACGCCGGACTATGTTGCTCGGCTATTTGGGCTATGCGCTCTATGACATCGCCACCCTGCCTTTGTTGCAGGATGAGGGCTTTGACGAATTTGATCCTGTTAAGGTCGACCGCATATCCCCCGACGACTGCGCATCCATCCGAACTGGCGGCACGGCGGCCACATTGAAGGGCATAGAATTCAACAATTTCGGGGCTTTTTTCAGCCGTTCTTATCGGGAAAACGACTATCTATGGGGCCGTTTGCACGGCGCGGAACGGATGATCGATATCCTGATATCGTCGCTGCCGCCGGGCCATGCATTTTCGGTTGAACGCGCGCAAAGTTACAAAAAGCGGGCGTTCCATGCGATATTGGATGAGGAGCAGGACCGGCTTACGCATATCCAGCCCCTCATCATGTCCTTACGGGCCGAGGTGGAGCAGATTCACAGCTAATCGTATCGCGCACCTGAACTTAATCGGTGATGTCGTCCCAAATGCCTTTCAACTTGTCAAAGAAACTAGTTGATTGCGGACATTCTGCACCCGTTTCGGTTTCGCGGAATTCGCGCAATATTTCCTTCTGCCGCGTGGACAGCTTGGACGGCGTTTCCACATCGATTTGAATGACCATATCACCACGACCACGCCCTTGCAGCACCGGCATCCCTGCCCCGCGTTGACGCAGCTGTTTGCCCGACTGTATGCCCTCTGGAACGGCAATGATATGTTCGGTACCATCGAGGCCCGGGATACGGATTTCACCACCCAGCGCCGCTGTAGTGAAGCTGACGGGCACACGGCAGAATAATGTTGTGCCATCGCGTTCGAACACCTTGTGGCGCGACAGGTGAATGAAGATGTACAAATCACCCGCCGCTGCACCATTTGGCCCAGCTTCGCCCCGGCCAGCAACACGAATACGCGTGCCTTCGTCGACGCCAGGCGGAACATTGACGGTGATAGTCTTGCGTTCATCCGCTCGGCCTTCTCCGCCGCAAGCCCGGCACGGGGATTCAATCACTTCACCGCGACCGTGACAGGTAGGACATGTGCGCTCGACCACAAAGAAACCTTGCTGCGCGCGCACCTTGCCATGACCAGCGCACAGGTTGCAGCGACGTTTGCCTGACCCGGGCGTCGCGCCTGTGCCTTCGCACGTGCCACACGCTGTCGCGACGTCGATGGTAATGTCCGCCTCTTTGCCGTGGAAGGCCTCATCGAGGGAAATTTCCAGATCATAGCGTAGATCTGCACCACGCGTAGGGCCACGCTGACGGCCACCAAAGGCATCACCAAAAAAGCTTTCGAAGATATCGGAAAAATCACCAAAGCCAGCGCCGCCTTGGCCCCCACCGCCGCCCATACCGCCATTTTCAAACGCTTCTTTGCCATATCGGTCATAAGCTGCGCGCTTTTGCGGATCTTTCAGGACGTCATAAGCTTGGCTAATCGCCTTAAACTTAGCTTCGGATTTGTCGCAACCAGGGTTGCGGTCGGGATGGCATTCCATCGCAATCCGGCGATACGCGGTTTTCAGCGTCTTTTCGTCCGCTGTCCGCTCGACTTCCAACAATTCATAATAATCAATGTCGAGATTCATGAATGACTAACCCCCCGGTCTTTCCGACCGTCGCTTACGTTTCGATAGCGACGGTCGGAAATATGCAACATCAGTCTTTCTTGTCGTCTTCGACTTCGGAGAATTCAGCATCAACGACATTATCGTCTGCTGGTGCTTCTTCCGATGCAGCATCTGCCGATGCCCCGGCAGCTTGCTCTTCCTTATAGATTGCTTCGCCGAGCTTCATCGCGATTTGGGCCAAGGCGGCTGCCTTTTCCTTCATGACTTCTGCATCGCCGCCCTCGATGGCGGTTTTGGTTTCCGACATCGCCGCTTCGATTTCGCCCTTCAATGCGGCGTCAATCTTGTCGCCATGCTCTTCCAACTGTTTCTCAGTCGAATGGACAAGGCTTTCTGCGTTATTCTTGGCTTCGGCCGATTCACGACGCTTCTTGTCTTCTTCGGCAAAGGCTTCGGCATCGCGGACCATCTGTTCAATATCCGCATCGGACAAGCCGCCCGATGCCTGAATTTTGATCTGCTGTTCCTTACCTGTGCCCTTGTCCTTGGCCGTCACGCTAACGAGACCGTTGGCGTCGATGTCAAACGTCACTTCAACCTGTGGCACGCCGCGCGGTGCTGGTGGAATGCCCACGAGGTCGAAATTGCCGAGCAGCTTGTTATCCGCCGCCATTTCACGCTCACCTTGGAACACGCGGATGGTCACGGCATTTTGATTGTCTTCGGCCGTCGAATATACTTGGCTCTTCTTCGTCGGGATCGTCGTGTTACGGTCGATCATACGCGTAAATACGCCACCGAGGGTTTCGATACCCAAGGACAATGGCGTCACGTCGAGCAACAAAACATCCTTAACGTCGCCCTGCAAAACGCCCGCCTGAATGGCCGCGCCCATGGCAACAACTTCATCCGGGTTCACACCGGTATGCGGTTCCTTGCCAAAGAAATTCTTCACCACATCGCGTACCTTTGGCATGCGGGTCATGCCGCCGACCATCACGACTTCATCAATGCCATCGGCCTTGATACCCGCATCGGCCAAAGCCTTTTTGCAAGGCTCAAGCGTGCGCTTGATCAGGTCATCGACTAGCTTCTCAAGGTCGGCCCGGGTGATGGTTTTCACAAGGTGCTTTGGACCATTTTGGTCTGCGGTAATGAAGGGCAAATTGACTTCAGTCGTCTGTGTTGACGACAATTCGATCTTCGCCTTTTCCGCTGCTTCCTTCAAACGTTGCAGCGCAAGCTTGTCCTTGGTTAGGTCAATGCCTTCGGCCTTGTTGAAATCAGCTGCCAGATGCTCGACGAGCACGCTGTCAAAATCTTCACCGCCCAAGAATGTGTCACCATTGGTCGATTTCACTTCGAACACGCCGTCGCCGACTTCGAGAATCGAAATATCGAACGTGCCGCCACCAAGGTCATAAACCGCGATGGTTTTATTCTCATCCTTATCCATGCCATACGCAAGCGCCGCAGCGGTTGGCTCGTTAATGATACGCAGCACTTCAAGGCCCGCAATCTGGCCAGCATCTTTAGTGGCCTGACGCTGGGCATCGTTGAAATAAGCGGGCACGGTGATGACTGCTTGCGTAACGGTTTCACCCAAATAGGCTTCCGCAGTTTCCTTCATCTTTTGCAGGGTGAAGGCCGAAATTTGCGATGGCGAATATTCTTCGCCGCCTGCCTTAACCCATGCATCACCGGTCTTGCCTTTGACGATGCTATAAGGAACAAGGCCCATATCTTTTTTGGTCAATGGATCATCGAAACGGCGGCCGATAAGGCGCTTTACCGCATAAATGGTGCTTTCCGGATTGGTGACAGCCTGACGCTTGGCTGGCTGGCCGATAAGGCGCTCGCCATCCTTAGCAAAGGCCACGATCGATGGCGTTGTCCGTGCGCCTTCTGCATTTTCGATGACCTTGGGCTTGCCGCCGTCCATTACCGCAACGCAGCTGTTTGTTGTGCCCAAGTCGATACCAATAACTTTAGCCATAAAAACTTACCCCGAAATTATAAAAATTGAACTTTACCCTGCCCCGTTTCGCGCCAGCCCTATCAGGCACCGACGTTTCCCGTAACGTGACGTTGTAGCGGCGATATAGGTGCCAATTCTCTTGGCACAAGACTTCGGCGTTCCTAGATAGGGAAAAAGTTAGGTAAAAACTCTGTATAGGATGGGCGCACCAAAGCGCACAGCTATCAGCAAAAGGAGCACGTTATGAACCGACGTATATTCACATTCAGCGCCACTGCAGCGGCCCTTTTGCTAGGCGCATGTGGCCCGACACCGCAGTTAAAGGTGAAGGAAGCGGTGCTGACCCTATCGCCTGTCGACAACAACCCGTCGGCCATGCATTTCAACGTCTATGGCGGGCCGGAGGATGTGCATTTGTTGCGCGTCAGTTCACCATCGGCCGTTCGGGTTGAAATGCACGATGTTACGGTAGATGCAAAAACCGGCGCCGTGACCATGGCGCCTATGGACCGCGTTCTCATCCCGTCTGGGGAGACAGTCGCCTTCAAAAAAGGTGGCAAGCATGTGATGATGTGGGGCATCAACCGCATTCCCCGCCGCTTGGGTGTGATTGAGACCGAATTTCTCTTTTCGAACAATGTCCGCATATTGGTAAAGGCACGGGTGCAGGAAATCGACGGAAGCGACCCGGACGAGAAGAAAGCCATTGATGGTTAAAGGGTGCGTGCTGGAAACAGAGTGGCGCAAAACGAACGCGTATAAGGACGCCCCCACAGCTTCGTCATCCTGAACTTGTTTCAGGATGACGATTGCTACTTACGCACGACGATTGTTGTTTCAGGACAACCGCATTCTAACGTTCTAGCGGCAGCAACCCAAGCCGCGCGCGCAGCGACCAGCGCACGAGCATCAGCACGGCCACAATGCCAAGGCCGGTCGCCAAGCCGACCCAGATACCAACGCCATTCCATCCTTGGTAAAATGCAAGCCACGCGCCAACACCAATGCCCACAACCCAATAGCCGAAGGCCGCGAAGAGCATGGGCACGGTGGTATCATGTAATCCACGCAGCATGCCCGCGCCGACGACCTGCGCGCCATCGACAATCTGGAACAAGGCCGCAATGGCAAGGAAGCTGACAGCCAGTTGCACAACCTCTGCATTGATCACGGCATCGCGGTCAATGAACAGCGCAATCAGCAATTCTGGCGACATCCAGATCAGCATTGCCATTGCCGCCATGAAACCCGTTCCCATGACGAAACTGGTCCAACCGGCGCGGCGGATTAGCGCCGGATCGCGCCGGCCATAGCCAATGCCCACGCGCACCGTTGCGGCCTGTGCAAGGCCCATTGGCACCATGAACGTCACACTTGCGACCTGTAAAGCGATGGCGTGCGCCGCGACCGAAGCGGTGTCGATTAACCCCATGAGCATGACCGCAACGCCAAACACGCCGCCTTCCAAACCCATTGTCACGCCAATCGGCAAGCCCAGTTTCCATAAAGCCCGAAAACGCGGCCAGTCGCTGCGCCACCAACGCCCGAACAGATGATATCGCCGGAACTTGGGATGATAAGTAATGACCGCGACCATGCCCAAAAACATGAACATATTGGCCATTATACTGCCGATGCCCGCGCCGACTATGCCCAATGCTGGCACGCCGAGCTTCCCGAAAATCAGGACATAGTTGAATGCCGCATTGGCAAAAACGCCCAATATGCCGATAACCAGCGACCATAAGGGCTGTTCCAGCGCCGACAGAAAATTACGCGCAATAATCAGCCACAAAAATGGTAGGATCGACCACATATAGGCACGGACATAGCTTTGCGCCTTGACCGCAAGTTCTGCTTGCTGACCAAGCGTCAGCAATATGGCCTCTGTCTGCCACAAGATCAGCCAGATCGGGATCATGATCGCCACCGCGACCCACAATCCTTGCCTAAATGTGCGGCGGATATCGCGCACGGAATGCGCCTTTGCCCCGCGCTCGCTCGCCATCATCGGCGCGGTCGCGGTGACTAGGCCCATGCAGAAAATCGCCGCCGTCATGCACAGGTTGAAACCCAATGACGCCGCCGCCAACTCGGTTGGCCCAAGCCAGCCCACCATCACCACGTCGGTTGCACCAATCAAGGACATTGACAGATTGGTTAGAATCAACGGCCAGGCAAGCGACAATGTCGCGCGAAGTTCATCGCGCCAAGGGGACTGATGGCCCGTGGAAACTGCCGCTGCGGTCATATAACGCGATCGATAGCGGAGCGCGTTCGGTTAGACCACCCCGCGTGAATGTTTTGGATGCGGCGAACTTACTCCGCCGCCTTCGCCACCCCAACCAAAGCAGGGCGCAATAAGCGGTCCTTGATCATATACCCTGCCTGCATTTCGGCGACGATGGTACCAGGTTCCACGTCCGCGCTGGGAATTTCAACCATCGCCTGATGCTGGTTGGGATCGAGCGGTAAGCCCATAGCGGCAATGCGCGTAATGCCGTTTTTTGCAAAGACGCTGTCTAGTTCGCGGCCTGTCGCTTCAAGGCCGATGACGAGCGATTTCATTGCCTCGCTCTCGCGCATTTCAGCCGGAATGGCTTCCAACGCACGTGATAGATTATCGGACACCGACAGAACATCGCGGGCAAAACCGGTTGCGGCATAGGCGCGGGCGTCCTGCGCCTCTTTTTCCATCCGGCGACGCACATTTTGCGTTTCGGCCTGCGCGTATAAAATCTCCTGCTGTGCAGCGGCGAGCGCTTCTTCCAGCGCCGCAATCTGCGCATCGGCAGTATCGGTCGCTTCTGGCGTATCGTTTTTCATATGCTCTGGCACGCCTTCAAGTTCTTTTTCTACAGCGGGATCGGCTGCGGCTGAATTCTTCTTTGTCATAAACTTGATTAACCCAATTACGTTGCGACTATGTGGTCGTGTGTTGCTGCTTGCATATAGAAAGCAATTTTATTTCATCAACCCGCGCGTCATTTATGCGTTCACGGCCTGATTAATCGGCTCAGCGCCTGCGCGGTAAAGTCCACCATCGGCACAATCCGCGCATAATTCAACCGCGTCGGGCCAATAACGCCGATGACGCCAACGACCTTACCCCCTGCCTCCCGATAGGGCGCGGCGATGACCGACGATCCCGAAAGCGAGAAAAGATTATTTTCCGAACCGATAAAAATCCGCGTCGATTGCGCCTCACGCGCGCTGTCGACCAGCCGTGCGATTTCCTCTTTGCTCTCAAGCTCGTCAAGCAATTGCCGGACGCGGTCAAGGTCGGCGGCGGCGGCTTCGTCGATCAGGTTCGATTGCCCGCGCACGATCAGCACGGGCCGGTCATTCGCATCGAGCGACCAGATCGCCAGCCCATCGCGCACCAGTTTTTGGCTGGCGACGTCAAGCTCAGCTTTCTCGGCACGAATTTCGCTGTCGAGCCGTTCCAAAGCTTCGGAAAGCGTCAACCCCGACAGGCGCGCCGAAATATAATTAGCGGCCTCCACTAACATGGATTCGCTAATCGCCGGATCAATCGACACCAGCCGGTTTTCAACGCTATTGTCGGACCCGACCATGATCGCGAGTACTTGTGATGCCGACAGACGTGCAAAGCTAAAGGCCTTTAAGACCGTGTCGCGCTTTGGCACCAACACGATACCGGCGCAGGCAGACAGGCCCGACAGTACCGACGTCGCTGCTGCCAGCGCCTCTTCAATCGGTCCATCACCGCGGATTTGCGATTCAATCGCGCGTTGTTCCTCGGCCGATGGTGCCGCCGATTGCATCATGCCGTCGACGAAAAGGCGCAGACCGCTTTCGGTGGGCACGCGTCCGGCGCTTGTGTGGGGAGAGGCGAGATAGCCCGCTTCCTCCAGATCCTGCATCACATTGCGGATCGACGCGGGCGACAGGTTTAACCCTGCAAATTTGGAGACGGTCCGCGATCCAACCGGCGCGCCATTGTCCAGATAGCTCTCCACCACCATCCGAAAAATGATGCGTGTCCGGTCATTCAATTCATGGATGGGTGTTTGGCTCACCAACATAGTGTAGCGCACCGCGCACTTGCAAAGCAAGCGGGGCAGGCTATGGCAGCCCCTTACCCATTATCAGGAGACTATCATGCGTCCTTCCGGCCGTGCGCCAGACGAAATGCGCGCCATTTCGATTGAAACCCATTTTACCAAACATGCCGAAGGCAGCTGCCTTATCGGTTTTGGCGATACCCGCGTGCTGGTCACCGCCAGCGTCGAAGATCGCATTCCACCATGGTTGCGCGGCAAGGGTGAAGGCTGGGTCACGGCAGAATATTCGATGCTCCCCCGCGCCACGCATACACGCAGTCAACGTGAAGCTGCTAAGGGCAAGCAGTCGGGCCGTACCCAGGAAATTCAGCGTCTTATTGGCCGTTCTTTGCGGTCCGTCGTTGATTTAAAGAAATTGGGCGAAAACCAAATCACCGTCGATTGCGACGTATTGCAAGCTGATGGTGGCACGCGCACCGCCGCGATTTCCGGCGCATGGGTTGCCTTGCGGCTTGCCGTCAATGGCTTATTGGCGTCGGGCGCAATCAAGGAAGACCCCATCAACGGACGGGTTGCTGCGGTGAGCTGCGGTATCTTCAAAGGCACGCCTGTGTTGGATTTGGATTATATCGAAGATTCCGACGCCGATGCCGATGCCAATTTCGTTCTGATCGAAGGTGGCCAGATTGCCGAAGTGCAAGCCACCGCCGAAGGCGCGACCTATGACGAAGAAGGCCTGCTGCGCTTGCTCCGCCTTGCCCGCATGGGAACCGACCGGATTTTCGCCGCACAGGCCGAAGCGGTTAAGTAAGGAACCGTCGCTCCGGCCAGCACGGGGACGACGGATTTTTAATTGAGGCAAGCCATATGAACCACCGCAAACTCGAACCCGGCAGGCTGGTAATCGCCAGCCATAACGCTGGCAAGGTACGGGAAATCCGGGCCTTGCTAGCGCCTTTTGGTATCGAACCCGTTTCCGCCGGCGAACTTGGCCTGCCTGAACCCGCAGAAACTGGCACCAGCTTTGCCGAGAACGCATTGCTTAAGGCCCATGCATCGGCGCAAGGTTCCGGCCTGCCCGCGCTGGCCGATGACAGCGGCCTATGTGTTGCTGCCTTGGGCGGTGCGCCGGGGGTCTACACCGCCGACTGGGCGGAAACGCAGATTTTCGAAGGCGGACCGGGGCGTGACTGGTATATGGCAATGGGCAAGGTTGAGGGCAAGTTGTCCGAACTGGGCCCGGACACCGACCGAAGCGCCTATTTCATCTGCACCTTGGCGCTGGCATGGCCCGACGGGCATCAGGAGATATTCGAAGGCCGTGTGCACGGCAACCTAACATGGCCGCCGCGCGGGTTGCTTGGCTTTGGCTATGACCCTGTGTTCGTACCCGAAGGCCACAGCGAGACCTTTGCCGAACTCGACCCGCAAGACAAACACGCGATGAGCCACCGGGCGGACGCATTCCGCCAACTGGTCGCGGCTGTATTCTCCTGACCCTAGGAGAATTGGTGCCTGCCCCCCTCGCCCTTTACATCCATTGGCCATTTTGCGTTTCCAAATGTCCTTATTGTGATTTCAATAGCCATGTCCGCGACACGGTGGATGACGCATCTTGGTGTGCCGCATTATTGACGGATATGGCGTATGAGGCGGCGCGTATAGCGGATCGCAAACTCACCTCTATCTTCTTCGGCGGGGGCACGCCGTCGTTAATGCCGCCATCCACCGTCGCCGCGCTAATTGACGCCGCGGAACGGCATTGGGGTTTTGCGGACGATATTGAAATCACCTTGGAAGCGAACCCATCCTCGGTCGAGGCGGCACGTTTTGCGGATCTTGCGGTGGCAGGCGTCAACCGCGTATCGCTTGGGCTTCAATCGCTGGATGATGCCGCACTGACGTTTCTGGGGCGTGCACATTCGGTTGCGGAAAGCCTCGATGCGCTGACCATTGCGCAGCGTCATTTTGCCCGCGTGAATATCGACCTGATTTATGCGCGCCCTGATCAAACCGCTGCCCAATGGGCGGCGGAGCTGCAACGCGCGCTTTCCTTCGGCACCGACCATATGTCGCTGTATCAGCTTACCATCGAACCCGGCACGCGCTTTGAAACTTTGGTGCGTACAGGCCATTTCATCCCCGCCGACGATGATGATGCCGCGACCTTATATGAACTGACCGGACAGATGACATCCGCCGCAGGCATACCGGCCTATGAGATCAGCAACCACGCCCGCCCCAGCAGCGAAAGCCGTCATAATTTAAGCTATTGGCGCTATGATGATTATATCGGCATTGGCCCTGGCGCGCATGGACGGCGGCTGAACACCGCGACGCAGCGCCATAAAAAGCCGGAGAATTTCCTGTCCGCTGTCGAACGCAATACGCATGGCATCAGCAGCGAAGACCATCTCGATGCGGCGACACGCGCGACCGAAAGCTTGCTGATGGGATTGCGGCTAGCCGAAGGAATTGACCTTGGCCGCCTGTCGCAACGGACGGGCATCGCCGCCGCCGACTTGCTGGACATGGATGCAGTCGACAAAATTGCGCAGCTTGGCCTGATCACCTGCGACGGAGACCATGTGACGGTCACGCCGCAAGGCATGCCATTGCTCGACGCCATATTGCCGCAAATAGTAAATATTGAGGCGGATGCCCCCGCCTGATAGATAAGGCGGTAATGGCGTCCTTGCTCACCGAATATCTCGCGTTCCTGACTGACAACCGTCGGATGTCGCCGCATAGCGTGCGCGCTTATTATGCAACGGCGGACCGGCTGACGGGTTTCCTGCAATACCATTGGGGCAGCGACGTCACCCGCGTCACGCTGCACAAGATCTCATCGGCGGACATGCGGGCCTTTCTGGCCGACCGGCGCGGCGACGGCCTCACTAATCGTTCCACCGCGCGGGAATTGTCCGCAGTGCGGCATTTTTTGCGCTTTGCCTTAGGCGATGATGTGACTTTACCAGTGATGAAGGGGCCGCGTGTGCCGCGCAGCTTGCCGCGTCCTGTGAACCCCGATGATGTTCTGGCCCTCGCCGATGACGTCGCTGAAAATGCAAAGGACGGTTGGATCGGCGCGCGCGATTGGGCGTTGCTCTTGCTGCTTTATGGCAGCGGCCTGCGCGTCAGCGAGGCGACGGGTCTGATGGGCGACATCCTCCCGCTTGGCGCCACGTTGCGCGTCACGGGCAAGCGCAACAAGACGCGTATCGTGCCCTTGCTGGCGCAAGTCCGAACCGCCATTGAGGAATATCTCGCTTTGTGCCCTTATGCCGCCGGCGCCGACCAGCCTTTGTTTCGCGGCGCACAAGGCGGACCTTTATCTCCCGCATTGGTGCGCCGTGCAGTTCAGGGCGCCCGCACACGATTGGGCCTGTCCGACCGGACAACGCCGCATGCACTGCGCCACAGCTTTGCCACGCATTTGCTTGCGGGCGGCGCGGACTTGCGCAGCTTGCAGGAATTATTAGGCCATGCCAGCCTGTCGTCGACGCAGGTCTATACGGCTGTCGATACCGCTATGCTTTTGGATGCGTATCAGAACGCGCATCCACGGGCTTAGGGCTTAGGGCTGGGCTTCCATCGCAGCAGACGCCAAACATAAGTCAGGACGATGCCTGCAATCACTAAGCTCGACACGGGCCCAAGCCATTTTTCAACGTCTTCGAATTGCGACCCTAAGAAATAGCCCGCACAGGCCAAGGCCGCGGTCCATCCGGCGGTGCCAATTGTCGAGAAGATCATGAAGCGGCGAAACGTCATGCCGAATAAGCCAGCCGGGATTGAAATTAGCGACCGCAATGTTGGCAGCATCCGCGCAATCAGGACGATGATTGATCCATGCGTGCGGAACAGCCTTTGGCCGCGCTCCACCTCGTCCCAATCGAGCGTCAACCAGCGGCTGTAGCGATCGATGAAGAGTTGCATCCGCTTTTCACCAAATTTGACCGCCACCCAATACCAGATCCAATTGCCCAGCATCGCGCCCGCCGTGCCCGCCGCAATGGTCCCCGCAAGGTTCATAGTGCCGCGCGCCGACGATACGCCAGCCACGGTCATGATGACTTCGGACGGTATCGGCGGGAATATCGTTTCAAGCAGCATAAGAAGCGCAACGCCCCAATAATGGCCCCATTCGACCAACCGAATGATCCAATCTTCCATTAGTTCTTCTCCGACAATCTGCGTTCAATCGCGTCGAGAATGCGCGCGGGTGTATCCGTACCGTTGAAACGATCAATCGCGACAATGCCCGTGGGTGATGTCACATTGATTTCGGTCAGCCATTGGCCGCCAATGACGTCGATGCCGACAAATATCAGGCCAAGCTCTTTTAAACGCGGCCCCATCGCGGCACAGATTTCGCGTTCGCGCGCCGTAAGCTCGGTTGATTCCGCGCTGCCGCCAACGGCCAAGTTGGACCGGAACTCGCCTTCGCCCGGACGGCGGTTGATCGCGCCGGTTACTTCGCCGTCGATCATAACGATCCGTTTGTCGCCCAGCGCCACATCGGGCAGGAATGGCTGCACCATGTGCGGTTCGGGCCATGTGCTGTTGAACATCTCAAACAAGGCGCCCAAATTGCTGCCGTCGGCGTCAATGCGGAAAATGGCTTTGCCGCCATTGCCATGCAGCGGCTTTACAACGACTGCGCCATGTATTTTTTGGAAGTCGCGCACGTCGTCTGCCGAACGGGTGATGATCGTCGGCGGCATAAATTGCCGATAATCGAGCACCATCACTTTTTCCGGCGCATTGCGGACGCTGGCGGGGTTGTTGACCACTAATGTTTCATGTTCGATCCGCTCCAGCAAATGGGTAGCGGTGATGTAGCCGACATGAAAGGGCGGGTCCTGCCGCATTAACACCACGTCAATGTCTGTGCCTAAATCAATCTTCTTTGGCGCGCCAAAGCGGTAATGCGCGCCTTCAACGCGTTGCAGATCATGCACCGGATGCGCCCACGCCGTAAGGCGATCATTGGCATCGAGTGTCAGCGTGCCGACATCATAATGCCAGATATCATAACCGCGCGCCTGTGCGGACAGCATCAGCGCGAAGCTGGAATCGCCAGTGATATTGATCCCGTCCATAGGGTCCATCTGGACCGCCATTCTGATTGCCATTTCGCGCTTTCCTATCCGTGCCAGACATTTGGCAAATGCTTAGGGAAGCGCCAAGGCGCAACCATAATCACATCAATCTGCATATTTTCACACTCTTTGCCATATTTGGGCAAGAGAATTTCCGCTGCAGCGGCGACACGGCGCAACCGACTGGCATCAATCGCCGTGGCAAGATCGACGGCTTTCGTCCGCGCCTTCACCTCGACAAAGGCGATGCTTTTGCCGCGCCGTGCAATTAAATCCACCTCACCACGCGGCGTTTTCACGCGCGCGCCAACGATGCGCCATCCTTTCAGGCGCAAAAACCAAGCGGCTATCGCCTCCCCCCGCCGTCCGCGTTGTTCGGCGGCACGGCGGCTCACTGCGCCTTCAATTCCGTAGCGCGGGCGTAGACGGCATTGCGCTCCAGCCCGAAGCGCTTGGCAATCGCGCCTGCGGCCTTGGCGGCTGACATCGTCTCGAGCGCCTCTTTCAACGCGGCATCCACATCCCCCGTCTCGGTCGCCACATCGTTGGCAGGCGGGCCAATGATCAGTACGATTTCGCCTTTCGGCTCCTGCGCGGCATATCGCGCCGCGAGTTCCGCCGCCGTTCCAGTGACCACCTCTTCAAACTTCTTGGTCAGTTCGCGCGCCACGGCAACTTCGCGGTCGCCATAAGTGTCGGCAATAGCGGCCAAGCTTGCGGCCAGGCGCGGACCGGCCTCGTAAAACACCAATGTCGCTTTGACCTGCCCCAGCTCGGTCAATGTCTCGACCCGCGCTTTAGCTTTATTTGGCAGGAACCCTGCAAACAAAAACCGATCGGTCGGCAGGCCGCAGATCGACAAAGCCGCCGTGACGGCACTTGCCCCCGGAATGGTGAACACCGATACGCCCGCGTCACGTGCGGCGCGGACAAGCTTATATCCGGGGTCGGAGATTAAAGGCGTGCCAGCGTCCGAAACCAAGGCAACGACGCCGCCACGCGCGGCGGCAACCAAGGACTCCCGTTCTACGTCCCCGCTATGGTCGTTGTAGCGGCGCATTTTCTTTTTAATGCCCAAATGATGCAGTAATTTGCCCGTCACACGGCTGTCTTCAACCGCGACTATGTCTGCGGCGGTCAGAAGATCGATTGCCCGTTGAGACATATCTGCAAGGTTGCCGATGGGGGTCGCAACGACATATAAGCCTGATTCGAAAGTCATCGGAATATGCAGCTTTTTCCCAAGGAACCCAAAATGAGTGCATCCATTGCCGCAACGCGCGCGCAGCCGCAAGCTTTAGCAGGCCAAATCAAAAAGCTGCTGGTCTTGGCGTCGGTCGTCCTGCTGGCTGCCTGTAGCACGGTCCCGCGCAGCAAGGCGCCCGTGGTTGCCGAACCATCCGACGGCATGCACCGTGTCGCGCTGTTGTTGCCGGTGACTGGCCCTGACGCCGATGTGGGGCAATCGATCGCCAATGCGACGGCCCTCGCGCTTACGGATACCAAAGTCACCAACATCCGCATGGTAACTTATGACACGGGCCTTGGTGTTGCCGCCGCAACACAACGCGCGATTGCCGATGGCAACAAAGTCATCTTGGGCCCCTTACGCAGTGATAATGTGATTGAGGTCGCAGAAATTGCGCGTCCAGCGGGTGTGCCCATCATCAGCTTCTCCAACGATGTCGGCGTTGCTGGACAAAATGTATTCTTGCTGGGCCATTTGCCAAACCAGGCGATTGAACGCGTGGTGCTATATGCCAAGTCAAAAGGCATGAACCGCTTTGCGGGCGTGGTTGCCTCCAATGTCTACGGGCAGCGTGCACAATCCAATATGACAACAGCCGTGCGCGCAGCCGGCGGCATATTGGTGGGCATTCAAGAATCGAATGGCACCGCCGCATCTGCAGAAGCCGCCGCACGCCGTCTGGCACAAATGGGCGCTATTGATGCCATCTTAGTCGCTGACAGCGGCCGTGCGGCCATAACAACTGTGCCTGCCTTGCGCCGCGGCGGGCTGCGCACGGCTAAAATCTTGGGTACTGATTTGTGGAATATTGACGGCACGCTCGCGGGCAGCCCGCCCATGTATGGCGCATGGTTCGCAAGTGTATCGGATACGCTCTACACGCAATATGCGACCAAATATCGCGCCCGTTTTGGCAAGGCGCCCCTGCGCTTATCGAGCCTCGGCTACGATTCTGTGCTGTTGGTGGCCCGCGTCGCCCGCGACTGGCGTCCGGGCACACGCTTTCCCGTCGCGCAATTGACCGATCCGCAGGGCTTCATTGGCGTTGACGGGGCGTTCCGTTTCAACGCCAACGGCCTAACTGACCGCATGCTGGAGGTGCAGGAAATTCAGGCGGGCAAATTCGTTACCGTCAGCCCGGCGCCATCACAATTTGTGAAATAAACGCAAGCATTAGGCCCCCGTTTCGCGCGGGGGCTCAAAATAGCGGATCAGTGGCTGCAATTCGGGCCATGCACATGCCCGCCGCCCATTTTGCGGGCTTTCTCAATCTTCTTCAACACCATCTGACGCTTTAAGCGCGACAGATGGTCGATGAACAATATGCCTTCCAAATGGTCCATTTCATGCTGCAAACATGTCGCCATCAGGCCCGTCATTGTTTCTTCATGCACCTTGCCATCTAAGTCCTGCCAGCGGGCGCGGATTTGGGCGGGGCGCTCCACCTCGGCATATTGGTCGGGGACGGACAAGCAACCTTCATTATACAGGCTATGCTCGTCGGACGGGTCCAGGATTTCGGGGTTCACAAAAACGCGCGGATTGCGAACGGGCTCCTCGCCCTCCGCTTCCTCTTCTTGCAAGTCGATGACTAACAAGCGCTTTGGCACACCCACCTGAATAGCCGCCAAGCCAATACCGGGCGCAGCATACATGGTCTCGATCATGTCATTGACGAGCGTTTTTAAATCGCCGTCGAAACTCTCGACAGGTTTCGAAATGGTTTTGAGCCGCGGATCGGGCACTTCAAGAATAGGTAATATGGCCATGGGTCGCAAATAGGGACGGTATTTGGATAAATCAACCGACAGGGCGTCTGGCGCGTAAGGCTTGTGCCAAAGTGCCGTCGTCGAGATAGTCAAGCTCCCCGCCCACCGGCACGCCGTGCGCTAATTGCGTTAGGCGGATGGGAAATTGCTCCAGCCGTTCGGCCAGATAATGCGCGGTTGTCTGCCCCTCAAGCGTGGCGTTCATCGCCAGCACCACCTCATCAATTCCGCCCATCGCAATGCGACTGACCAACCCGTCGATGTTCAAATCCTCTGGCCGGACGCCATCCAATGCCGACAAGCGACCGCCCAGAACATGATATTTTCCCGGAAAAAGCCGTGATCGGTCCAACGCCCAAAGGTCGGATACATCCTCGACCACGCAGATCGACCGGATGTCGCGGCGCGGGTCGATGCAAATGCCGCATGGATTGCCGGTATCGATATTGCCGCAGGTACTGCACACCACCAGCCGCTGTTCCACATTCTGCAAGGCGCGCAAAAGCGGTTGCAACACGCTTTCCCGCTTTTTCATGAGATGCAGCACGACGCGGCGCGCCGACCGAGGGCCAAGCCCCGGTAGCTTCGACAATGCTTGTGCGAGTGCGTCTATTTCTTGCGATGCCATGCGCCGGGTCTTAGGGGGCTTTTGAACAAAGGAAAAGTGACGATGCGTCTTGCCTTCATGGGAACACCGGAATTTGCCGTGCCGACGCTTGATGCATTGGTGGCGGCTGGGCATGACGTGGCCGCTGTCTATACGCAGCCGCCGCGCCCCGCCAATCGCGGCAAGAAGCTGACCCCGTCTGCGGTCCATCAACGGGCTGAGGAACTGGGGCTGCTGGTGCGATGCCCCCTATCGCTGCGTCAGGAGGACGCACAGGCTGATTTCGCTGCGCTAGGTCTCGATGCTGCCATCGTCGCTGCTTATGGTCTTATACTGCCTCCAGCGGTCTTGAACGCGCCTGTACATGGTTGCCTAAACGTTCATGGATCATTGCTGCCCCGTTGGCGCGGCGCCGCGCCCGTGCAGCGTGCAATATTGGCGGGCGATGCCACCACCGGCGTTATGGTTATGCAGATGGAGGCTGGGCTGGATACCGGCCCCGTCCGCGCGACGACTGAAATCGAAATCGGAGACAAGACGACGGGTCAACTTACGATGGAGCTGGCGGAGCTTGGCGCGGAGCTCATGGTCCGGACTTTAGCCGATTTGGAGGCGTTTCCCTGTGTAGCGCAGCCGGAAGACGGCGTCACTTACGCCGCGAAGATCGACAAGGCGGAAACGAAGCTCGATTTTTCGTTATCCGCTGTGGCGGTCGAACGCCAAATCCGCGCGTTCAACCCCGCACCCGGCGCATGGTTCGCATTTGAAGGCGAACGGTACCGGGTATTGGCCGCTGACATCATCGCAACCCACGGCGCGGCAGGCACTATTATCGACGACCAACTCACCATCGCCTGCGGCGTTCATGCCATCCGGCCCAGTTTGATCCAACGCGCAGGCAAACCCGCGATGCCCACTGCCGACCTGTTGCGCGGCAAGGCCATTCCTGCTGGGACATTATTGTCATGACCCGCTTTGCGCTTACCATCGAATTTGACGGCGGCCCGTATATGGGCTGGCAATGGCAGGACCATGGCCCCTCGGTCCAAGGCGCGATCGAAGAGGCGATATTTAAAACCACTGGCGAAAAAACTTTGGTCTACAGCGCTGGCCGCACCGACGCAGGGGTCCATGCACTTGGCATGCGCGCGCATGTCGATGTCGAAAAAGACCTCTCGGCCTTCCGCTTGATGGAAGCCATCAACGCCCATTTGCGGCCGCACCCCATCGCGATATTGGCATGCGAAGAGGTCGCCGATGACTGGCATGCGCGTTATAGCTGCATTGGCCGGTCTTATGAATATCGCATACTCAACCGCCGCGCCTCGCTGACTTTGGAAAAGGGTCGCGTCTGGCGCGTCGGGCCGGAACTGGATGCGGAGGCAATGCATGACGCCGCGCAAATTCTGGTGGGATTACATGATTTCACCACCTTCCGTTCTACCGCATGCCAATCCGCCAGCCCCGTCAAGACACTCGAACGCCTAAACGTAAGGCGGGAGGGGCAGCATGTGATTATCGAGGCAGCGGCCTTGTCATTCCTGCATCATCAAGTGCGGTCCATGGTCGGATGTCTGGTGGCCGTCGGGCTTGGACGCTGGACAGCGGCAGATCTAAAGGCGGCGCTGGATGCCGCCGACCGATCCGCTCTGGCAGAAAATGCGCCACCCGAAGGGCTCTATTTCGTAAGGGCGTTATATCCGTAAAAAATGGTTCACGGCCTAGACTAAAAACAGACCGCCCTGCCCGCTTTCCCACGCCAGCAAACGGCGCTTGCGTTCCAGCCCATAAGCATAGCCGCCAAGGCCGCCATCTGACCGGATGACGCGGTGGCACGGGATAAGCACCGACACTGGGTTGGCCCCATTGGCCGTGCCCGCTGCACGCACCGCATCGGGCTTTCCAACCGCCGCAGCGATTTCGGCATAATTGCGAGTCTCGCCAGCGGGTATTTGCAGCAGTGCCTGCCAAACCGACATCTGGAAATCGGTGCCGCCGACATCCAAGGGCAGCTCAGGCATTTGTCTTGGGTGTTGAACAGCGAAGGCAGCGCCGTCGATCAACGCCGAGATAGAACCGCCCTTATCCAACAGGGTCGCGTTCGGAAAGTGGCGCTTTAGCGTGCTTTCATTTTCGTCAAACGACAGGCGGCAAATACCCTTGTCTGTCGCGGCCAGTAACATGGAACCCAACGCTGTTTCAGCTATCGACCAATATATGGACACGCCTGCACCGCCGTTGTTCCATGCGCTTGGCGTCATAGCCGCCGTCATCCGCCACAGGCCCTAAACAACGCCAGCGTCCGCCCGCGCGCCAAATCGGCACTTGGTTCATGATAATCCTTGCGCCGGTCGGAATTGAACCCATGATTGGCGTCATAAACGAATATCTGCGCGGTCGGATGGGCTTTTTCGATCAGCGCTTCGACGCCCTCCATCGGTATGCCCGCATCATAAAGTCCGAAATGTGCAATCGTCGCGCATTTCGGGGCTTTGTCAGCATAGACTGTGGGAATGAGGCTACCATAATAGCAACTGGCGGCGGCGAGGTCATCGCTGATTCCGGCAACGGCCCATGCGACAGAGCCGCCATAGCAATAGCCCGTGATGAACACTGGCCCTGCGCCTTTCAGCGCATTTATGCAGACCTGCGCATCATCGAGCGACTGTACGAACGGGTGCAACTCGCGCGCCAATTCTAAGGCTCGATTATAATCAGGCCCGGTATATTCGGCCTCAAACCCCGGATGCTCGCGGTCGAAAATGGCGGGAGACAATACCTCATATCCATCGGCGGCATATTCGTCGCACAATTCGCGGATATGATCAGTCACGCCAAATATTTCCTGCACGAGCACAAGTCCGCCGCGACGTTCACCCATGGCTTCTGCATGGTAAACCGAGATTTCCGCGCCATCCGACATGGTCATGCGAATCATTTTGCCCATTGCACTCTCCGTTATGCCATCCTGAACTTGTCTTCAAAAAACGTCCTATGGCAGTTTGTTATCCTGAAACAAGTTCAGGATGACGATTAGGTTGAAACAAGCGACAATCGCCATCTTGCATCGCAGCAAAACCCCTGCTAGGCGCAGCGCGACGCCACCAAGGGGCAACCCTCCGGTGCGGTCGGCAAGTAATTCAGTCTCACAATTTAGGAATTCGACGCGTGGATCATTCCGGCGGCACAAGCGCTAATATTCAAGCCAGTCTTGCTGGCCGTTACGCGACGGCATTGTTTGAACTGGCCCGCGACGCGAAGGCGATCGATGCCGTTGAAAAGAGCATGCGGGCGATTGCCCAAGCCGTGCGCGAATCGGCTGATCTGAAAGCACTCACCAGCAACCCAGTGCTCAGCCGTAGCGATGCGAAGAAAGCCATTGCCGCGGTCGCAAAAGCCATGAAGCTTGATGCACTAACGGCAAAGACATTGGGCGTGCTCGCCGACAACCGCCGCTTGAACGAAACGGCCGCCGTTGCCCGCGCGTTTTCAACGCTTGCTGCGGCCCATCGCGGCGAAGTCACAGCCGAAGTAACCTCCGCCCACGCACTCAGCGCAGCGCAGACCAAGGCATTATTGGCATCCCTTAAATCGCGCGTCGGCAGCACCGTCGCCATCCAGACCAAAGTCGATCCGTCACTTCTTGGCGGGCTTACCGTTAAAATCGGTAGCCAGATGATCGACAACTCCATCAAAACCCGTTTGAACACCCTCGCTAACGCGATGAAAGGCTAAGTAGCAACATGGATATCCGCGCCGCAGAAATTTCCAAGGTCATTAAGGACCAGATCGCCAATTTCGGCACCGAAGCTCAGGTTTCGGAAGTCGGTAGCGTATTGTCGGTAGGTGACGGCATCGCCCGTATTCACGGCCTCGACAATGTACAGGCTGGCGAAATGGTCGAATTCGCCAACGGTATTCAGGGCATGGCGCTGAACTTGGAAGCGGACAATGTTGGTGTTGTTATCTTTGGTTCTGACAGTGAAATCCGTGAAGGCGACGTTGTAAAGCGTACCGGCACGATTGTGGACGTTCCTGTCGGCAAGGAATTGCTTGGCCGCGTTGTAGACGGTCTTGGCAACCCCATCGATGGTAAGGGCCCATTGAAGACCACGCAGCGCAGCCGCGTTGAAGTCAAAGCGCCCGGCATCATCCCGCGCCAATCGGTTTCGGAGCCTGTGCAAACGGGCCTCAAGGCGCTTGACGCCCTCGTGCCCGTTGGCCGTGGTCAGCGCGAATTGATCATTGGCGACCGTCAGACGGGTAAGACCGCTGTCGCCATCGACACCTTCATCAACCAGAAGGAAGTGAATAAGGGCACCGACGAATCGAAGAAGCTATATTGCATCTACGTCGCCGTCGGTCAGAAGCGTTCCACTGTTGCGCAGATCGTCCGCGCGCTGGAAGAACAAGGCGCGATGGAATATTCCATCGTTGTTGCTGCAACCGCTTCGGAGCCAGCACCGCTTCAGTATCTCGCGCCTTACACCGGCGTTGCGATGGGTGAATTCTTCCGCGACAATGGTATGCACGCTGTCATCGTATATGACGATTTGTCGAAGCAAGCCGTGGCTTATCGCCAAATGTCCTTGCTTTTGCGTCGTCCTCCTGGCCGTGAAGCCTATCCTGGCGACGTTTTCTATCTCCACAGCCGTTTGTTGGAGCGCGCCGCAAAGATGTCCGACGCCAATGGCGGCGGTTCATTGACCGCATTGCCGATCATTGAAACACAGGCTGGTGACGTTTCGGCCTATATCCCAACCAACGTGATTTCGATCACCGACGGTCAGATCTTCTTGGAAACCGACCTGTTCTTCCAAGGTATCCGCCCTGCGATTAACGTAGGTCTGTCGGTGAGCCGCGTGGGTTCGGCCGCGCAGACAAAGGCCATGAAGAAGGTTTCGGGCTCAATTAAGCTTGAGCTTGCCCAATATCGCGAAATGGCTGCGTTTGCGCAGTTCGGTTCCGATCTTGATGCCTCAACGCAGAAACTTCTGAACCGTGGCGCACGTTTGACCGAATTGTTGAAGCAGAAGCAATTCTCGCCGCTGCCGTTTGAAGAGCAAACCGCATCGATCTTTGCGGGCACCAACGGTTATCTCGATGGCATTCCTGTCACTGATGTGACCCGCTACGAAGAATCGATGCTTGCTGACTTGCGCGCTAACCATGCTGGTATCCTGAAGACCATCCGCGACAGCCGCGACTTCAGCGACGACAGCAAGAAGGCGCTGATGGCCGCTCTCGACAAGTTCACAAAGAATTTCGCTTAACAATCACCCGTCATGCTGAACTTGCTTCAGCATCTTTAAAGGCCCTGGAATGAAGTGACCGACGGTCAAACAAGTTCAGGGTGACGGTAAAGGGAAGAATAGATGGCGTCTCTTAAGGCCCTCAAAATACGGATCAACTCGGTCAAATCGACCCAGAAGATCACCAAGGCGATGAAAATGGTCGCTGCTGCGAAGCTGCGTCGGGCAACCGAAGCGGCTGAAGCATCGCGTCCTTATGCCGAACGGCTTGAGGCAGTGGTGTCAAGCATCGCGTCGAAGGTTTCTGTTGGCCCGCAATCGCCAAAACTGCTTGCAGGTTCAGGCAAGAATGACGTGCATTTGTTCGTTGTCGCAACCAGTGACAAGGGGCTTGCTGGTGCGTTCAACACCAACATCGTCCGCCTCGCTCGCCGCCAGGCAGAGGCATTGAAAGCCGAGGGCAAGACCGTCAAATTCTACACCATCGGGAAAAAGGGCCGCGATCAGTTGAGCCGGACTTTCCGTGGCGATATCATCCACAGCATTGAACCGGGCGACCTCGGAAAACTGAGCTTTGCCGATGTGCAAACATGGGGCGAAGATCTGACCGCGCGTTTTGAAGCTGGCGAATTTGACGTCGCGCATCTGTTTTTCAGCAAGTTTGTCACTGTGCTGACGCAAGAACCAACGCAGATTCAATTGATGCCCGTCGCCGTAACCTCTGGCGAAGACGACGCTGTTGGGCTGTCTGCAACGGTTGAATATGAACCTGACGAAGAAGAAATTCTCGCCGAATTGCTACCACGCAATGTGGCTGTTCAGTTGCTGCGCGCGAACCGCGAAAATGCGGCATCGGAGCAAGGTTCAAAAATGACAGCCATGGACAATGCAACGCGCAACGCAGGCGACATGATCAACAAGCTGACCATTCAATATAACCGCACGCGTCAGGCGGCGATTACCACTGAACTCATCGAAATTATTGCGGGCGCCGAAGCGCTCTAACGACATCCAAAGGCAAGGAAGAAACACATGGCTACCGCCCCTAAAAAGACCGCCGCTCCGAAGGCCGCTGCCCCTAAGGCTAAAGCGCCTGCACGCAAGGCCCCTGCCCCTAAGGCGGGTTCCGGCCAGACCGCAACTAATGTCGTTGGCGCAACTGGCCGCATCAGCCAGATCATCGGCGCTGTTGTTGACGTAACTTTCACTGGCCAATTGCCATCGATTTTGTCGGCGCTTGAAACCGACAATAACGGCAACCGCTTGGTCCTCGAAGTGGCGCAGCATCTCGGCGAAAACACCGTCCGCACTATCGCCATGGACGCGACCGAAGGCCTGACCCGTGGTCAGCCTGTTCGCGACACCGGCGCCCAGATTTCGGTTCCAGTTGGCCCAATGACCCTTGGCCGCATCATGAACGTCATTGGTGAGCCTATCGACGAACGTGGCCCCGTTGGCGCTGCAAAGTCCAACCCGATCCACGCAGAAGCGCCTTTGTTCACCGACCAGTCGACCGAAGCCGAAATTCTCGTCACCGGTATTAAGGTTATCGACTTGCTCGCACCTTATGCAAAGGGAGGCAAAATCGGTCTGTTCGGCGGCGCCGGCGTTGGTAAGACCGTTCTTATTCAAGAACTGATCAACAACATCGCAAAGGGCCATGGCGGCGTTTCGGTGTTTGCTGGCGTGGGTGAGCGTACCCGCGAAGGTAACGATCTCTATCACGAATTCCTCGACGCAGGCGTTATCGCCAAGGACGCCGACGGCAATCCAACCCCAGAAGGTTCGAAAGTTGCGTTGGTCTTCGGACAGATGAACGAGCCTCCCGGTGCGCGTGCACGCGTTGCTTTGTCGGGCCTGACCATGGCCGAATATTTCCGCGATGAAGAAGGCCAGGACGTTCTGTTCTTCGTCGACAACATCTTCCGCTTCACGCAGGCTGGTTCCGAAGTGTC
>CAIPUN010000010.1 GCA_903868245.1 uncultured Sphingomonadales bacterium
AAACCGCAGTTGGGATTTCGACCAAGAAGAAGGCATGATTGACGCCGCGCGGCTTGCGCGCATCGTGGTATCACCGGGCAGCTCGCTGTCGTACAAAGTCGAGCGCGAAACCGATTTCCGCGATACCGTCGTCACCTTGCTGATCGACAATTCAGGCTCGATGCGCGGACGCCCAATCAGCATTGCCGCGATCAGCGCCGACATATTGGCGCGCACCTTGGAACGCTGCGGCGTTAAGACCGAAATATTGGGTTTCACCACCCGCGCATGGAAGGGCGGGCAAGCGCGCGAGGATTGGCTCGCCGCCGGACGCCAGCCCATGCCCGGCCGCCTTAACGACTTACGCCATATCCTCTATAAAAAGGCCGATGAGCCATGGCGTCATGCCAAGCGCAATCTGGGCCTGATGATGCGCGAAGGGCTATTGAAAGAAAATATCGATGGCGAGGCATTGCTCTGGGCACATAATCGCCTGATCGCCCGCGCCGAAGACCGCCGCATATTGATGGTCATTTCGGATGGCGCGCCCGTGGACGACAGCACCTTGTCGGTCAACCATGGCGGCTATCTGGAACAGCATTTGCGCAAGGTCATCGAAATGATCGAAACGCGCAGCCCCGTGCAACTCGTCGCCATCGGCATCGGCCATGACGTAACACGTTACTATAAACGCGCAGTGACGATCATGGACGTTGAACAGCTTGGCGGGACGATGATTGAACAACTCGCCGGATTGTTTGACGAGGAATAAGCTTGCCTTTCCCAAGCCGCATAATATGAATTAATCAAACGATTAAACCTGCGGGGAAATAAAGATGAACGTTACCGAAGCCGTCGCCTCACGGCGCTCTGTCCGGCAATTTTTGGATAAACCTGTTGATCAGGCAATCCTCGAACGCGTGCTCGCCAAGGCGCAGCGTGCGCCCTCGGGCGGCAATACGCAGCCGTGGAATGCCGTCATTCTCACAGGCGCGCCGCTAGCTGACCTGACCGCCAAGATTAAGGCGAAGGCTGCCACGGCACCCATGGGTGATGGGCATGAATATGACATCTATCCCAAAGACTTAGAAGGCCGTTATGAAGAACAACGGCGCGGTGTGGGCAAGGCGATGTTCGATGCGCTTGGCCTCGCCCGCGAAGACGGCGCAGGCCGCGTCGCGCAGATGATGAAAAACTGGGACAGCTTTGGCGCACCGGTGCAGTTGTTCACTTACACCCGCAAATATATGGGCCCGCCACAATGGTCCGACATGGGCATGTGGCTGCAAACGGTGATGCTGTTGCTGCGCGAAGAAGGCCTCGACAGTTGCGCGCAGGAAATCTGGGCCATGTATGGCACAACGATGCGCGAACTGCTGAACATTGACGATGACCATATCTTCTTCTGCGGCATGGCAATTGGCTATCGTGATGCAGAAGCCGCGGTGAACAACTTCACCGTCCCGCGTGTGGAGATTGATCAAGCGATACGCTGGGACGGGTTTTAAAACACCCCCCGTCGCCCCAGCGTAGGCTGGGGCCTATCGCGCCTTTCGGCCTACCCAAACAGACGACATAGGCACCAGCCTAAGTTGGTGCGACGTAGTTCTCTCCTTAGACGCAGCACTCCCAACCCGCGTTGATGTGACGGTGACTTGACCTCCGCCCCCATTTCCACCATCGCCAAACCATGTCTGAGCTTAAACTCTTCAACAGCCTGACCCGGCAACTGGAAACCTTCACGCCCGTGCACGAAGGCGAAGCGCGCGTGTATACGTGCGGGCCTACGGTGTATAATTTCCCGCATATCGGTAATATGCGCGCTTATGTCTTTGCCGACACATTGGGCCGTGTGCTGTCCTACAAGGGCTATAAGCTTACCCATGTCATCAACATCACCGATGTCGGCCATTTGACCGACGATGCCGATGCGGGCGAAGACAAGATGGAGAAAATGGCGGCGGAGAAAGCCCAGTCGATCTGGGACATTGCCCGCCATTATACCGAAGCTTATTGGGCCGATATCCAAGCGCTGAACATTCGGCAGCCCGCGCATTGGTCCATCGCCACCGATTACGTCCCCGCAATGATCGATTATGCCAAAAGCATCGCCGACAAGCATTGCTACGAACTGGAATCGGGCCTGTATTTCGACACCTCGACCGTTGCCCATTATGGCGCATTGGCCCGCGCCAAGACGGAAGACGGCGAAGGCCGCATCGAAGAGGTGGAAGGCAAACGCAATGCCGCCGACTTTGCAATTTGGCGCAAAACGCCAGCGGGCGAAACACGGCAAATGGAATGGGACAGCCCATGGGGCAAAGGCGCGCCGGGCTGGCATCTGGAATGTTCGGTCATGTCAGAGGCGTTGCTTGGCCTGCCGTTCGACATCCACACCGGCGGCATCGATCATCGCGAAATCCACCACCCCAATGAAATCGCCCAAAACCAAGCGCGCTGCGGCAGCGACCATAGCGGCGCGCGTTTTTGGATGCACAATAACTTCTTAATCGAACGCAGCGGCAAGATGAGCAAATCGTCGGGCGAATTCCTGCGCGTGCAATTACTCATCGACAAAGGCTTCCACCCCCTCGCCTACCGCCTTATGTGCCTGCAAGCGCATTACCGGAGTGAGTTGGAGTTTAGCTGGGAGGGGCTGCAGGCGGCATTGGTGCGGTTGAAGCGGATGGTGATGGGGGTGGCCAACCTCAAGACCCAATATGCTGATACCCAAAGCCGTCATGCTGAACTCGTTTCAGCATCCATCGTGCCCAACGCACCGACGGTTGAAGCTGATGCATGGACCCTGAAACAAGTTCAGGGTGACGTGGTTGGGGTTAAGGGTGACGTTGCTCCGGCAATTTCGGCTACGCTGAAAGACTTTACGGCGGCAGTAATGGACGACCTCAACACCGCCATCGCTCTCACCGCTCTGGAAACGTTGATCAGTCTCAAAAAAATCAACGTTGCCGACCAACTCGCAGCTATCGCCGACATGGATAACGTCCTTGGCCTTAACCTGATGGCCCTCACCCGTCAGGACCTCCGCGTCCGGCCTAAAGCCGCAATCATCACCGAACCTGAAATCGAAGCCGCGCTCGACGCCCGCAAGGAGGCCCGCGCTGCAAAAGACTTCGCCAAGTCCGATGCGATCCGCGACGACCTCATCGCCAAAGGCGTCGAAGTCATGGACGGCGACCCGCTGGGTTGGGATTGGAAGTTGGATATATGATGCTCAAAATTGCTTGGCTCATCCTTGCGGCTATCCACGCCCTGCCCGCGCTGGCCCTGTTCCGTCCGGCGATGATTGGGCAACTCTACCGCGTGGCTAGCGATAACCCCTTGTTCCTATTGCTGCATCATCGCGCTGCGCTGTTCCTCGTTATCTTTCTGCTTGCCGTCTGGGCTGCTTTTGACCCTGCGAGCCGCCGTATTGCCAGCATTGGCGTCGGCGTCAGTATGATCTCCTTCTTGATCCTCTATTGGTCTGCAGGCTCTCCGCCTGCACTGAAAACCATTGCGATGACCGATCTTGTCGGCATCCCGTTCCTACTCTTTGTCACTTGGAAGGCTTTTGCCGCATGACCAAAACGAAACTCGTAATGTCCGGCCTTGTGCGTCCGTTGATTGAACCGCGTTTGCCCGACTGGATTGAACCGCATTTCTTCATGTCTAAAGAAGAAGCGATGGAGCTAGCTCCGCAGGCGGAGATTGGCTGGTTTGATATGTATGACAAGGGCGACATGGCCACGGTCATTGGCGCCGCCACCCAAATGAAATGGCTGAACAGCATTTATGCGGGTGTCGACGGCATGCCGCTGGCGCAGTTGAAGGCGCAGGGCTGCGTCGTCACCAATGGCGCAGGCATTAACGCCATCACCATCGCCGAATATGTCGTGATGGGCATGCTGACTGTCGCCAAAAACTATCGCGAAGTTGTCCGCGCGCAGGAGCGCCGCGAATGGCTGCTGGATTCGCCGGGCAAAATTGAACTGTTCGGGTCAAAGGCTTTACTATTGGGCTATGGCGCGATTGGAAAGCTGATTGAAGCGCGGCTGAAGCCCTTTGGCGTCGATGTCACCATTGTGCGCCGCTCGGCGGGACCAAATACGCTGACGCCCGACCAATGGCGGGCGCAGTTGGGTGACTTTGACTGGGTTATCCTCGCCGTTCCTGCGACGCCCGAAACCGACAATATGATTGGCGCAGACGAGCTTGCCGCAATGAAACCCAGCGCGACGCTCATCAACATCGCGCGCGGTTCGGTTGTGGATCAGGATGCGTTGGTCACCGCATTACAAGCCAAGCAGATCGCCAACGCGTTTCTGGATGTCACCACGCCGGAGCCGCTGCCCGCCGACCATGTGCTTTGGACGCTCGATAATGCCCATATCACGATGCATTTGTCGGGCCGTGCGCAGGACAAGATGTTCGTCCGCTCCGCCACACGTTTCTTTGAAAATCTGGAGCGCTATCGCAAGGGTGCCGCGCTTGAACCAATGGTGAACCTCGACTTAGGATATTGATCATGCCTAACCCCGCCGAAATCTGGCACACAGTCGCCTTGTCACGCGATGTCGACACGATCGCCGCGATCTTGCACGATGATTGTATTTTCGAAAGCCCGGTTGTCCACACGCCACAACTGGGCAAAGCCATCACCGCCAAATATCTCGCGGCGGCGGAGCATACATTGGGCAATGCAGAATTCAAATATGTCGGCGAATGGCACCGCGAAAACAGCGCAATCCTTGAATTTGAAACCGTCATAGACGGCATCGCCATCAACGGCATTGATATGATCACCTGCGACGATGACGGCCTGATCACCCATTTCAAGGTAATGGTCCGCCCGTTAAAGGGCATGAACATGCTGCACCAGAAAATGGGCGAGATGCTTCAGCAAATGCGTGGCTGATTAGCTAAGATGCTACTTTATATGGCCAAAACGTAAATCCATATCGTCATCCCGAACTTGTTTCGGGATAACGCACCAAACTAGCCTGTTATCCTGAAACACGTTCAGGATGACGAAATTTCAAACGATGACGATGTCTAACGCTGTGCCAGCGCCCGCTCCTCATCGTCATCGCACCAACAAAAAAAGGCCGGAAGGTTTCCCCTCCGGCCCATTTTGTTTCAGCGTGCGCTGAGGGTTTGGACTTAGAAGTCCATACCGCCCATGCCGCCCATGCCGCCCATGCCGCCTGGCATGCCGCCGGCGCCCGCAGGCTTGTCTTCTGGCGCGTCAGAGATAGCAGCTTCAGTGGTGATCAACAGACCAGCAACCGATGCCGCATCTTGCAACGCGGTACGGACAACCTTGGTTGGGTCGATAACGCCTGCAACCACGAGGTTTTCATACACATCGGTTGATGCGTTGAAGCCCATGGTCTCGTCATTTTCGCGCAACAGATTGCCCGAAACAACCGCGCCGTCATATCCGGCGTTGGCTGCGATTTGACGCAATGGGGCGACAATCGCCTTGCGGATGATGTCGACACCGCGTGTCTGGTCGTCATTCGCGCCCTTGAGGCCTTCGAGCGCCTTGGTAGCGTAAAGAAGTGCTGTACCGCCGCCTGGGACGATGCCTTCTTCAACGGCTGCGCGGGTTGCGTGCAGCGCGTCGTCAACGCGGTCCTTGCGTTCTTTCACTTCAACTTCGGTCGAACCACCGACCTTGATCACGGCAACACCGCCGGCGAGTTTCGCCAAACGCTCTTGCA
>CAIPUN010000011.1 GCA_903868245.1 uncultured Sphingomonadales bacterium
GATGAAGCCATCTTCCTCCATCCGGTCAATCAACCGCGCAGCGCTGTTGTAACCGATGCGCAATTGCCTTTGAATCCAGCTTGTTGAGGCCTTCTGGCTTTCGAACACGATCTGGCACGCTTTACGATATTGCGAATCTTCTTCGCTATCGTCACCGCCCATGCCGCCAAAGTCGAAACCGCCATCTTCGGGTTCTTCAGTCACGGCTTGGATATACTCAGGCTGCCCCTGGCCACGCCAATGGTCGGCAACACGGCGCACTTCATCGTCGGAGACAAAGGGTCCGTGAATACGCGTCAATCCCCGACCACCTGCCATATAGAGCATGTCGCCCTTGCCCAGAAGCTGCTCTGCGCCTTGTTCCCCAAGAATGGTCCGACTGTCTATTTTTGACGTCACATGGAAGGAAATGCGGGTGGGCAGGTTGGCTTTGATAACGCCCGTGATAACATCGACCGAGGGGCGCTGCGTTGCCATGATCAAGTGAATCCCAGCCGCCCGCGCCTTTTGCGCGAGACGCTGGATCAGGAATTCGACTTCCTTGCCCGCGGTCATCATCAGGTCAGCAAGCTCATCAACGATGATTACAATCTGCGGCATGGGTTCGTAAGCGAGGCTTTCTTCCTCATATTGCGGTTGGCCAGTCATCGGGTCATAACCGATCTGCACTTTGCGACCTAATGGCGCACCCTTCGCCTTTGCCCCGCGGACCTTTTCGTTGAAATTGGCAAGGTTACGCACGCCCAGCGAGGACATCATACGGTAGCGCTCCTCCATCTGCTCAACGGCCCATTTCAAGGCGCGGATGGCCTTTGCAGGCTCAGTCACGACAGGCGATAGCAGATGTGGAATGTCGTCATAGCTGCTCAGTTCAAGCATCTTGGGATCGATCATGATCATCCGACACTGGTCAGGTGTCAGGCGATAGAGAAGCGACAAAATCATACAGTTCAGGCCAACCGATTTACCCGACCCGGTTGTCCCTGCGACCAGCAGATGTGGCATTGGCGCGAGGTCGGCAATAACAGGATCGCCGGAGATGTTCTTGCCCAATATTATCGGCAAGGCGCCCTTTTGCTCCGCAAAAGCGTCCGAGCCCACCATCTCCTGAAACACAACGGCCTCCCGGTGCGCATTAGGAAGCTCGATGCCCATCACAGTCCGACCGGGGATGGTCGAGACGCGCGCCGACAGCGCGGACATGTTGCGTGCAATGTCTTCGGCCAATTGAATGACGCGGCTTGATTTGATGCCCGCCGCTGGCTCAAGCTCGTACATCGTGACGACGGGGCCAGGGCGAACTGCAACAATCTGTCCCTTCACATGGAAGTCATCGAGAACCGACTCTAACAGCCGTGCGTTGGCCTCCAACGCCGCCTTGTCGAGCTTAGGTACTGAAATCGGGGATGGCGGATCAAGCAACTCAAGCGATGGCAAGGTAAAGCTACCAAAGAAGTCACCTTGCCGCGCACCGGTAGAAAAAGCTGCCTTTTTGGGCGCGAGCGTGCGGTCCTCAATCACCGGCGGCTTGCGTTGATCTGGTTCCACGGCCTTGCGTGGCGGCTTGGGTTCAACAATTTGTGGCGCTAGCAGATCGTCGCCCGCTAAAGCCGGCATGCCAACATTTACGCTTCCAAATTTAGGTATGGTCAATGTCGGAATGCGCAACAATGGCCGATCCAGCTGAAGCGACCGAATGGCCAATGCTATCCCGCCCACCAAAGCACCGAGGATGAAGGACACCCGAAGCAATGTTCCGAATATGCCAGTAACTTGACTCACGATCGCGCTGACCGCATCGCCCAATAAAAGGGCAATCAAGCCGCCCCATCCAGCAGGAAGCCCTATGTCGCTACCCTGTTGCCAATAAGCCATGCCAAAACCGATTAACAGCATACCGATCAGGCATAATGATAATTGTCGTTTCCATTGCGGCTGCGGGACATCGCGCCACAAACGCCGCGCAAACACCAGCATCAGCGGCAACAAGAATATCGCTGGTACGCCGAACAAGAAAAGGGCCGCATCTGCAACATAGGCACCGCTTTGACCCATCCAGTTGTGCTGCACATCGGCCGCTGCGCTGTTAAATGCGGCGTCGCCTGCGGAATAGCTGAGCACCGCAAGCCCGAAAAACATGGCGAAAAGCCCTAAAGCCGCCGCGCCAAACAAGGCGCCACTGCGGATCAACGACGCACGCATCACCTGCCGCCAATTGGCGAGGTTAGATTTCGGGCTGAATTTTGAAATGCGCAAGGCCATGTTAAGAATGCCGATATATATTGAAGTCGCAAAGGACCGAATACCTCCCTTTTCGGCGTCAGCGGACTCCTCGTCAAGTATTAGAGGGCAAAAGGGTGTTTGGTCGATTATATATAGTCAAAATCCGCCTTTGAATCCCGCACTTTGTTGCTGCATAAGGACAATATGAAAAACAAGGCAGATGTAATCATCATTGGTGGCGGCCTCATTGGTCTCACGCAAGCTCTGGCGCTGGCGTCGCAAGGCATTACGAGCCATGTCATTGACCGCGCAGACCAGGCTGACATGCTGGATGCGGGCTTTGATGGGCGCACTTTTGCCATCTCAAGCTCAAGCTATAAATTATTTGAAACGATGGGTCTTGGCGATGCTTTGGCCGGCAAAGGTTGCCCCATTGAGAAGATATGGGTGAGCGACGGGTTGAAACCGGGATCTCTCGATTTCGTGCCAGCTGAAGATGATGGGTTTTTAGGCCAGATGTTTGAAAGTCGTCATCTGCGCGGTGTGCTTTACAAAGCAGCACAAGAACATGCGGCAATCCAGCTGCACATGCCCGCAAACATCATCGACAAATCGCGAGATGCCTGCACGGCAACGGTAACGCTTGAAGGTGGAAAGGTCTTGACCGCAGATCTGATGGTCGTTGCCGAAGGCCGCAAGAGCGAGACTCGCGAGGAGGCGGGGATCCACATCGCCCATTGGCAATATGACCATCACGCGATTGTTGGCGCGATTTATCATGAACGACCGCACAACAATATCGCTTATGAAATTTTTTACCCCTCGGGGCCCTTTGCCGTTCTGCCCATGTTGGATGACGAACATGGGCGCCACCGTTCGGCGCTTGTCTGGTCAGTTGAGTCGAAGGATGCGGCTGGTTACCTAAAACTATCGCCGCGCGGCTATGCCGCTGAGCTTGAAAAAGGCATGGGCGGACTTTTAGGCAAGGTCGAATTGTCCGCGCCTTTGTCGTCTTACAAATTGGGTTTCCACCATGCAGCGTCGATTACGGCGGAGCGCTTGGTGCTGATCGGGGATAGTGCGCACGGCATTCACCCGATTGCGGGTCAGGGTCTGAATTTGGGCCTGCGCGATGTCGCGGCGCTAACGGAGGTGCTGGTGGACGGCATGCGTCTTGGGCTCGACTTTGGCGAGGCGCAGTTGCTGGATCGTTATAGCCGGTGGCGCAGTATCGACACGTTGCTGATTGCGGTTTCAACGGACGGGCTAAACCGTTTGTTTTCTATACCTGGAAAAACTGCATCAGCGGTCCGGCGTTTCGGGATGGCGATGGTGCAACGCGCTGCGCCGGCCAAGGCCTTTTTCATGGCCGAGGCACGGGGCGAAAGCGGCGCGTTGCCCAAAATGCTACAGGGTGTTGCGGTCTAAAGACCGACCACACTCAGGTTACCGGAACAAGTCGGATTTCAACACGGCGGTTGGCCGAACGGCCTGCGGCGTCTAGGTTGCTCGCCTTTGGCTGGCTCTCGCCATAACCACGGGCGGCCAAGCGCGCCGATTGTACACCGCGTGTCGACAGATAATCTGCCACCGCGGATGCACGACGTTCGGACAGTCCCTGATTATAGGCATCCGAACCAGTGGAATCGGTGTGGCCCAGCACGTCAACATAGGTTTTCTCATATTGCGTCAATGTTGACGCAACCTGATCAAGCGTGTTGCGGAAGCCAGCGTCAATATTTGCGCTATCAACACCAAAGGTAATTTCCGATGGCATATCGAGGACAAGATTGTCACCGTCACGAATGACGTTGACGCCTGTGCCCGCAGTCTGCTGACGCAGCTTTCGTTCTTGTTCGTCCATATAATAGCCAACGCCGGCACCCGCCACTGCACCAATACCGGCGCCCAAAATCTTTTCGGTACGATCCCGGCGGCCGCCCACCAAGTCGCCCAGCAGATAACCGCCCAATGCCCCGCCAATGCCGCCGATAGCGGCTTTAGAGATTGTACGATTCCCCGTTTCGGGATCCGTCACGCATGCCGACAGCGGGAACGTCGCAAGAACAAGTCCTATCGTTATAATTTGGCTTTTTTTCATAAAGTTCCCTTTCAACTGATGCATTGCTTAAACGACACCCATGATGAACCTACGATGATTATTTCAACTGGCTGCGTCATTTCACCATAACGCATCTTTGTGCATTTTGTTGCCAAACCCCCGTTTTTAGCATTATGGCGGAATGTCCTTATGGAACCTCTTGATCCTTTCCCGTGGTTTGATGCCGCAACTATATTAGCGCTCATCGCCCTAAATGGCGTGTTCGCAATGTCGGAGCTTGCCATTGTTTCGGCGCGAACAGCCAAGTTGAAAGCGATGGCGGAGGACGGCAAACGCGGCGCTTCGGCAGCTTTACGACTTGGCCGCGACCCCGGAAAATTCCTGTCCACTGTGCAAATTGGCATAACGCTCATCGGCATAATTGCCGGCGCCTATTCAGGATCGACGCTCGGCGGACCAGTTGCCGATCGGATTGCCTTATGGGGCGTCGATCGTGAATGGTCGGAAACCATGGGTTTCGGCATCGTGATCAGCCTCACCACTTATGCGTCTTTGGTTGTAGGCGAGCTGGTTCCAAAACAATTTGCACTGATTGCGCCCGAGCGAATCGCAGTTATCATGGCTGGGCCAATGGAGCTGCTGGCGCGACTCACTGCGCCCATCGTGTGGACGCTCGACAAATCAAGCGCGACCATCTTTCGCGCGCTTGGGCTTCGCCGTGACATGCGCGACGCGCTGAGCGCCGAAGAATTGCGCATGGTATTTGCTGAAGCCACGCATGCAGGCATCATTGAGGAGCATGAGCATAAGGTCATTGCGGGCGTTGTCCGCCTTGCCGACCGTCCGGTGCGAGAAGTCATGACGCCGCGCACCGATGTGGATCGCATTTCCGCCGATGCATCCGAAGAAGCCGTGCGCGATTCGCTTTTAAATTCGCTCCATACGCGCTTGCCTGTGACGGGCGAAGACGGCGACGACATTATCGGCGTCGTCCAATCAAGGGACATCGTCGCGGCGCAAATTCGTGGCGAAATGCTGGACATTCGTAGCCTGATGCGCCGTGCCGAGATTATTCCGGATCAGCTCGATGCCATGGATGCGCTCGAAATTTTGCGCTCATCAGATGTGCCTATGCTTTTGGTACACGATGAATATGGTCATTTTGAAGGTATTGTGACGCCAAATGATCTTTTGGCCGCCATTGCCGGCGAATTTGCATCCGACCAGGCGCAAGGCAGTGCGCCCAATATCGTGACGCTGGATGACGGATCGATGCTGGTTTCAGGATCGATGTCCGCCGATGCCATGGCAGAAGCCTTATCCATCGACCTGCCTGAGGACCGCGATTACGCAACGGCGGCGGGGCATGTTTTGCATATATTGCGGCACCTGCCTTCCGAAGGTGAGGCGTTCACAGATCAAGGCTGGCGCTTTGAAGTTGTCGATATGGACGGACGCAAAATTGATAAGCTGCGCGTACGACTTGCAGAAAAGGCAATCAGAGAAGACGCAGTTGAGGGCTTGTGATTGCGTAATCGCTTGGTTAGGGCATTTGCTGACACGGAATACTAACTCGGTAGAGTCCACAGGATATTGATATGGCCGATTTCTTTCTCCCCAAGAACAGCAAAGTCCAGAAGGGCGCTGTTCACGCCGCAAAAACCAGCGGTAAGACCAAAAAGTTCAAGGTCTACCGCTATGATCCCGATAGCGGGGAGAACCCTCGTTACGACACGTTTGAGGTGGATACCGACAATTGCGGTCCAATGGTGCTTGACGCGCTGATCAAGATGAAGGGCGAACAGGATTCATCTCTGACCTTCCGTCGGTCATGCCGCGAAGGCATTTGCGGATCTTGCTCCATGAACATCGATGGCAAGAACGGCCTTGCCTGCACCACTGCGATTGAAGATTGCAAAAGCGAAGTCACCATCACCCCGCTCCCGCATATGGAAGTCATCAAGGACCTTGTTCCCGACTTCACGCATTTTTATGCGCAATATGCGTCAATAAAACCATGGCTGCAGACGGTAACGCCTGAGCCATCGGGTAAGGAACGCCTCCAATCGCCAGAAGATCGCGCCAAGCTTGACGGTCTGTATGAGTGCATTTTGTGCGCCTGCTGCTCGACGAGCTGTCCTTCTTATTGGTGGAACAGCGACAAGTTTTTAGGACCAGCTATCTTGCTGCAAGCCTATCGCTGGCTGGCCGACAGCCGCGATGAAATGACAGGTGAGCGCCTCGACGAGTTGGAAGATCCATTCCGTCTCTATCGCTGCCACACCATCATGAATTGTGCCAACGCCTGCCCCAAGGGTCTGAACCCAGCAAAAGCCATTGCGGAAACGAAAAAGATGGTCGCTGAACGCCACCTTTAAGCGCTTTAATGCGCCATATGGCTCTGATCGGTTAGGATTGCCGTTGGATACACCCGCTTTTGACAGCAGCCCTGACCCCGATAATCCGGGCTGGCTCAACTGGCAGATGACCGACGCCAGCCGTTACAACGGCACGGTGCTGGGCAAAATGCTGGTCCGCAGCGAGGGCGATAACAAGGCGCGCTTGCGCATGTATCCGGAACACCGGCACAGCAATTTGCGCAACGCGGTGCATGGCGGAGTAACTCTTGGCTTTATCGACGTAGCGATGTTCGGCGCGTCCCGCATGTTCGGCTTGATTGAGGCTGGCGCGGCGGTCACTTTAGATCTCTCGGTGCAATTTATTGGCGCTGGCGTCATCGGCGAACCACTTGAGGCAGAAGTCGAGCTCCTCAAGGAAACCGGCCGACTGTTGTTCATGCGCGGCATTGTGATGCAGGGCGAATCGCGCGTTGCTGCATTTTCGGGAACGATTCGAAAACCAACGAAAAAA
>CAIPUN010000012.1 GCA_903868245.1 uncultured Sphingomonadales bacterium
AGCCTAGCCATTGCCGTTAGCACATGGCAGCGATAACAATGTCTATAGGATGTAATCATGGCCTGACTTTGAGCGCCATGATAGATTGACTTTGATCAGGGATGGCGTGTGATGCAGCTTGGAATAGTCTGCGTACATTAAAAGAACTATGGAGAGTACATGTCTGACGTTTACCCCGTACCCGCGGAATGGGCGAAAAAAGCATTTGTAACCGCATCAGGCTATGAAGATGCTTATGCGCAATCCATTAGCGATCCGGATACATTCTGGCGCGACGAGGCGAAGCGGCTCGATTGGATGACGCCCTTTACCAAAGTTAAGAATACGAGTTTTCACGAAGCCGATTTCGGCATCAAATGGTTTGAGGATGGGGCGTTGAATGTTTCCGCCAACTGCATTGATCGCCATTTGCCCGAACGCAAAGACGATATTGCAATCATTTGGGAAGGTGACGATCCGTCGCAGCAACGACGGATCACATTTGGCGAGCTGCATGCCGAAGTCTGCCTAATGGCTAACGCTCTCAAGGCATTAGGCGCACAAAAGGGCGACCGCATTACGATCTATATGCCGATGATCCCTGAAGCCGCGATGGCGATGCTCGCGTGCACGCGCATTGGGGCCATCCATTCAATCGTCTTTGGCGGCTTTTCGCCTGAAGCCTTGGCAGGACGCATTCAGGATTGCGATTCCAATATTGTCATCACAGCCGATGCCGGCATGCGCGGTGGGAAGCTGGTGCCTTTGAAACAGAATGTCGATGCAGCGCTGATGCATTGCGCGTCGGTCAAGGCCTGCCTTGTGGTACGTCATGTCGGAAACGACATTGATATGCAGGGCGCGCGGGATGTCTGGTACCATGATATCCGTACAACAGTCCCAAGCGATTGCGCGCCTGAAATCATGGGCGCAGAAGACCCGCTTTTCATTTTATACACGTCGGGCTCCACCGGAAAACCAAAGGGTGTATTGCACACGACCGGCGGGTATCTGGTGTGGGCGACAATGACGCATCATTATGTGTTCAACTACACGCCCGGCGAAATATATTGGTGCGCTGCCGACATTGGCTGGGTCACGGGCCATAGCTATGTCGTTTATGGTCCGCTCGCCAATGGTGCGACAACCGTGATGTTTGAAGGGGTTCCCAATTATCCCGACCACAGCCGGTTCTGGCAGATAGTTGACCGCCATCAGGTTAATATTTTCTACGGCGCGCCCACGGCCTTGCGATCGTTGATGCGCGAAGGTGATGACTGGGTGAAGAAAACCTCACGCAGTTCATTGCGTTTGTTGGGCTCGGTCGGGGAGCCTATCAATCCAGAGGCATGGGAATGGTATTATCATGTCGTCGGCGAAGGCCGCTGCCCCATCGTTGACACCTATTGGCAGACCGAAACGGGCGCGACGATGATGACGCCTTTACCGGGCGCGCACGCGTTGAAACCGGGTGCGGCATCAAAACCGATGTTTGGTGTGCAGCCGGTGCTTGTCGACGGCGAAGGTAAGCTGCTGGAAGGCGCGACGGACGGCAATTTGTGCATGATCGACAGCTGGCCGGGGCAGATGCGCACGGTGTGGGGCGATCATGATCGGTTTTTCCAAACGTATTTTACCACTTATCCCGGCAAATATTTCACCGGCGATGGATGTCGGCGCGATGTTGACGGTGATTATTGGATTACGGGACGGGTTGACGACGTGATCAATGTGTCGGGTCACCGCATGGGTACGGCCGAAGTCGAGAGCGCGCTCGTCGCCCATGCCAAAGTCGCTGAGGCGGCGGTGGTCGGTTTTCCGCACGACATTAAAGGGCAGGGCATTTACGCCTATGTTACACTCAATGCGAATGAGGAGGAGTCTGCGGACATACGCGCTGATCTCATCAAATGGGTCCGCCATGAAATCGGACCGATCGCAACGCCAGATGTCATCCATTTTGCGCCGGGTTTACCGAAAACGCGCTCGGGAAAAATCATGCGCCGGATATTGCGCAAGATTGCCGAAGGGGATGTGTCCAATTTAGGCGACATCTCGACCTTGGCTGATCCGTCGGTCGTGGACAATCTGGTGCAGTCAAGGTCCGCCTTGTTATAACGGGTAACGTTCGGATCGCAGTTGACCATCCGTTGATCTGTCGTGCCTTGGCTTTGGTGAGATAATGCGTGGGCGAAAGCTCCGTCGCAGCTTGATACGCACGTCATTATATGACACGCGTGGTCGCAAGATTTGTTTCAGGGGAAATGGCTATGAAAGTTTTACGCACGCCGGAGGCTGCATTTGAGGGCGTAACAGATTATCCCTTTTCGCCACATTATCTCGATGTCACTGATGCACTGTCAGGCGCGAACTTACGTGTACATTATATTGATGAAGGGCCGCGTGACGCACCTGTGGTGTTGATGATGCATGGGGAACCGAGCTGGTCCTATCTGTATCGCAAGATGGTTGCGCCCGTTGTTGCTGCCGGTTTCCGTGTCGTTGCGCCGGACCTGATTGGCTTTGGTAAATCGGACAAGCCAGCGGCGCAAAGTGATTATAGCTATGCCCGCCATGTGGCGTGGATGCGCAGCTGGGTTGAGCAATTGGACCTGCAGAATGTCACCTTGGCATGCCAAGATTGGGGGTCGTTGGTCGGCCTTCGGTTGGTGTCGGAAATGCCCGACCGTTTTGCGGGTGTTGCTTTGTCCAATGGCGGCTTGCCTGAGGGCGGCGACGCCCCGCGCGCTTTTGCGATCTGGCGCGCCTTTTCTAAGTGGAGCCCGGTGTTTCCGATTGGCAAAATTGTGAGTGCAGGGACCAAGCGCGGGCTCTCGCTAAATGAGATTGCGGCTTATGACGCGCCGTTCCCGAATTCTTCCTTCAAGGCAGGCGCGCGGATTTTTCCAAGCTTTGTGCCTTTTGAAAACAATGTTGCGGTGCCGGACCAGAAACGGGCTTGGCAAGTTTTCGACACATGGGAAAAGCCATTCCTCTGCTGCTTTTCTGATCAGGACCGCATTACGCGTGGCGGGGAAAGCCGCTTTATAGGCCGCGTACCCGGTACATCTGGGCAAAATCACCGAAGCTTGCATGGCGGTCACTTTATTCAGGAGGATGATCCTGAGGGCTTTGTGGCCTGTATCTTGGAGGTGGCCAGCGCCACGTAAGTGGACCGGGCTTCAGGCTGTTCCGCGCGTCAGCAGCCTCACAGGTACTGGGGCGATGCTAGGCGTTTCGCCTTTGAGCACGGCGATCAACGCTTCGACTAGCATTTCGCCAGCTTGCACATAATCTTGCTCAATCGTTGTCAGCGGCGGCTGCGCATAAGCGCCCATCGCGATTCCATCAAACCCGATAACGCGCACATCCTTTCCAATTTTAAGATTATATTCCTCGAGCGCGCGCATGGCGCCTAAAGCGATAAAATCATTTGCACAGAACAAGCCGTCGAAAGCAATTTCGTCGCGGATGAGGCCTTGAACTGCGGCGTAGCCTTGGTCTTCACGCACCGCGTTTTCCGGGAGCGGCGGGCAAATGGGCGACATTCCTTTATCAGCCATCTGCTCCATATAGGTTGTCAGCCGGTCCTGAAACTGCGGCTGCTCGCTATTGGTAGGGCCAATATAGGCAATATTTTTACAACCCTGTTGCAACAAATGATCAATCGCCAGTTGCGCGCCTTGCACATTGTCGCTTTTGATCGAAATCAGATCTTCTTTGCTGGCGCCCCAGCAGATCATCGGCGTTTTGTGCCGGGCATATTCGCCGAAAAACTGCCAACCAGCGATATTTTGCCCGCTGCCAATAACGATGAGGCCATCGGCCTGTCTGCTGCCCGTGTAATTGGCAAAGAAATTTGCAGGAGAATCCTGAAATGAGATAATGAGATTATAACCGCGTTCGGACGCTGATGCCGCAATACAGCCCAATAAAGATAGGTAAAACGGGTTTATATTCGCCTTATTTTCACCCCGCCGACACAGGATGACAAGGGCGATTGAATATGTCTGCTGTGTGCGCAGGCGAAGGGCGTTGTGGTCAACGGAGTAATTGAGCTCATTCGCCAGCGCAACGATACGCGCACGCGTGGTTGCATTTACTTTCTTATCCCCGCGCAAGGCGCGGGAGACCGTCGGCTGCGACACCCCAAGCATCGCAGCAATCTGATGCGCCGTAACCCGTCCCTCTTTACCCATGCAGTGCTGTTAGCACTGCCACGCGGTCAAGTCACGCAGTGAGCGCCATTTCGGGGGCAACAAATGCAAGATTGAGGCTGTCGGCAACTGCTTGGCTGGTGACTTTTCCCTGATGCACGTTCAAGCCTGCCAGCAATCCGCGACCAATTTCGGTGCTGCTATCCAATGCAGCAGTGCCCTTGTTGGCAAGTGCCAAACCATAAGGTAATGTCGCATTGTTGAGCGCGGCCGCGCTGGTCTGCGGGACCGCACCCGGCATGTTTGCGACGCAATAATGAATGATGCCATCAACAACATAAGTGGGCTCTGCATGCGTAGTAGCGCGCGATGTTTCAAAGCAGCCGCCTTGATCAATGGCGACATCGACTAAGACCGCGCCAGGCTTCATCCGCTTCAACATTTCGCGGGTCACAAGGCGCGGCGCACTTGCACCTGGAATAAGTACGGCGCCAATGACGGCGTCGGCAATGCTGATTTCGTGGTCGATAGTTTCAAGCGTCGAATAGCGCGTGCGAACCCGTCCGTTGAACATTTCGTCGAGTTGGCGCAGGCGCGGGATCGAACGGTCAACGATAGTAACCTCTGCGCCAAGGCCAACGGCCATCCGCGCGGCATGCGTACCAACTACGCCCCCGCCAAGCACAGTTACACGGCCAGCGGCCACACCCGGCACCCCGCCAAGCAATATGCCTGCACCACCTTCGCTGCGGCGCATGGCTTGGCCAGCGGCTTCAATGGCGAGGCGGCCAGCAACTTCGCTCATGGGCGCCAACAGGGGAAGGGCGCCACGATCATCGGTCACGGTCTCATATGCAATGGCGGAGCATCCGCTGGTGATCAGACCTTTTGCTTGCTCGGGGTCTGGTGCAAGATGCAAATAAGTGAAAAGCAATTGGCCCGGGCGAAGCTGCACCCATTCACTTGGCTGCGGTTCTTTGACCTTAACGATCATGTCGCAGCCAGCGAAAATCTCCTGTGCTGTCGCAGCGATTTCTGCCCCTGCGGCGCGGTATGCGTCGTCATTTGCCATGATACCGGCGCCAGCACCCGATTGCACCACCACCTGATGACCAGCGGCCACATATTCGCGGACGGCGCCGGGCGTTAGGCCAACGCGATATTCATGAACCTTGATTTCGCTCGGGACGCCAACACGCATGATTTTCTGCTCCTCATAAATATATAAGAAAGATTAGCATTGTCGTGACGCCGAAACTGCGCAAAGATTCGACATAATTGAATATTTTATGCATATATTCGTCACATTTCTTCAAATGGATGAAAATAATATGCAACTTGATCGGACGGATCGTAAATTATTGGGTGCGCTAGTGACTAATGGCCGTGCGACTCAGATGGAACTGGGGGAGGCGGCGGGACTGTCCCCAAGCGCGGCGGCGCGGCGGCAAAAAGCGTTGGAAGATGAAGGCATATTGCGGGGCTATCGGGCTGATGTAAATTTGCGTAAATTGGGATTGGGGGCAACGGTGATGGTGACGATCACCCTCGACAGCCAAAGCGAAGAGGCAATGGCTGCCTTTGAAGCGGCGGTCGTCAACAGCCCTTCGACCATTCGGTGTCACCTGATGAGCGGACGGAATGACTATCTTCTGGTCGTGCGCGCCGCATCGATAGAGGATTATGAAATCATTCACCGTCAGGAGATCGCCCGATTGCCACGGGTAGCACGGATCGAAACCGCGTTTGCGTTGCGTGAAGTTGTGAACCGTGCAGTTCCTCCGCGTCTTTTTGACACATAAAGGGGCCTCAACGGAAAGATCAAGCGCGGCAGGATTTCGGCGACTATCGCGCTGTATATGGTGCTTAGAGTGAGCCAGGACTGTGACTGTTTTGTCACATGCCAAAAAAAGGACAAGGATGTTGCGACAAAATTGCTTGCCTGAGGCATGCTTTGATGTTTTTGTGCACCTGCACAATGATAAGCATAGGTAAAGGCAAAGCCAGCCATTGCATGAGCAGACAGATTTAGCGGGATGAGAACGGCAACTGCCGATTGTGGCGCAATGCGCGGCTATCAGACTAGTATCTATTGTACCTAAGAAGGGGTAAAATTATGCGTAATTCCATATTGAAATTGGCAAGCATCAGCGTCGCTATCAGCGCTATAGCAATATCTGCACCTGCCTTCGCGCAAGACGAGGCCACTGAAGCAGCTGGTCCCATCAATGTATCTGGCGGCGTCGCTTTGATGTCTGACTATCGTTTTCGGGGCGTGTCGCTCTCCGATAAGGATTTTGCGGTCCAGCCCTATCTGACCGTAAGTCATGAGTCCGGTCTCTATGTGGGTGCTTGGGGTTCTAATCTCTCTGAGAATGACGGAGACGATGTTGAGCTCGACCTTTACGCTGGGTTTAGCGGCGGCGACGAGTTAACCTATGACATTGGTGCAACTTATTATGTGTATCCAGGCGTTTCGAACGTCAATTATGTTGAGTTCACAGGGAAACTTGGTTCAACCTTTGGCCCTGCAACGGTGGGTGTGCAATTGAGCTATGTCCCTAGCCAAGACAATACCGGCAATGATGACAATATCTATTTTGGTACAAATGCTACGATCGCAGTGCCAAACTCGCCGTATTCGATCGTTGGTACGATGGGCATAGAAGATGGCGCGTTCACTGCGGGCAGTGAAAAGGTAGATTGGTCGCTTGGCCTGAACGCCGCTGTTGCCGGTTTCACATTGGGTGTCTCTTATGTCGACACCAATCGGAGGACTATCTTTGCACCCAAGGATAGCTCGGCTGGCGTGGTGTTCTCGATAAGCTACGGTTTCTGATACCGCTTCAAGCGTTTTAGGCCCTGCAAAAACGCAGGCCAATACGGAATAGATTCATGCCGGGCTTGACCTTTCAAGTCCGGCATGCGCTTATCAGTCTTCCAAAAAACTGGTGAAAAACAATGTCCGTCAATCTTGCGAATTGGATCGCTGAACACAAAATCGATGAGGTTGAGTGCATCGTACCCGACATTAACGGTGTGCAGCGGGGCAAGGTTTTGCCTGCAAAGAAGTTCCTTTCATCGGTCCGTGACAAATCGCTGCGTATACCGGGCAGTGTATTTATCTGCACTATTGATGGTCATTACCCCGAAGATATTGCGGATATTTGGGACAAGGATCCGGACAAAATCCTTATCGCTGATCCTGACACAATCTGCGTCGCGCCGGGCTTCAAATCACCGACGGCTTTCGTGATTGCTGATGTGCTGCATGGCGACGGGACCGAGGTCGAAATTGCCCCGCGTACGATATTGAAAAAAGTACTCAACATGTATGCCGATCGCGGATGGAAGCCAATCATGGCGCCTGAGGTTGAATTTTACCTTGTCAGCCAAAATGTCGACCCGGACTTTCCATTAGTGCCGCCTACCGGCTCTAGCGGACGTGCTGAAACCGCAAGCCAGCCTTATGGATTGGAGGCGATGAACGAATATGAGGATATTATCGACCACATCTATGATGATTGTGAGTTGATGGGCCTCGATATCGACACGATGATCCACGAAATGGGGGCAGCGCAGCTTGAGGTAAACTTCATTCATGGCGATCCGTTGAAACTGGCCGACCAAGTGTTCTTGTTTAAGCGCACCGTCCGCGCGGTTGCAAAACAACATGGCGTATACGCTACGTTTATGGCGAACCCTATGGCTGGACAACCGGGCAGCGCTATGCATATTCACCAATCGGTCGTAGATGCCGAAACTGGCCGCAACCTGTTCTCCAACGTCAATGGCCGCGATAGCGCATTGTTCCGCAGTTACATTGCGGGTCTTGTAAAATTTATGCCGCAAGTGTCGCCATTATGGGCGCCCAATGTGAACAGCTTCCGAAGGATGCGGCCCGACAGCGCCGCGCCGATTAACGTCCAATGGGGTGAAGATAATCGAAGCTGCGGTTTCCGCGTGCCTATTTCGGATAAGGCCAACCGCCGCGTTGAAAACCGGCTGCCCGGTGCGGATTCTAACCCCTATCTCGCCATGGCGGCGTCGTTGGTCTGCGGCTATATCGGCATGGTGGAGCGGATGGTGCCGGCCAAAGCGATAACCGGCAGCGCCTACAACCGCGCACGCACCTTGCCCCGTACATTGGAAGCCGCCTTGGACCGGTTCAGCGCCTGCAAACCGGTGCGCAATCTACTTGGCGAAGAGTTTTTCGACATCTTCTACGCGGTCAAGGACTATGAATTGTTCAATTACCAGTCGGTCGTTTCAAGCTGGGAGCGCGAGCATTTGTTGTTGAGGGTGTGATGCGGAACGTTACGTCAGTTTCGCGCAGATCTCGTCATGCTGAACTTGTTTCAGTATCCATTCCACAAGTCGGACCGTCGCTATTTACGCATAAATGGACCCTGAACCAAGTTCAGGGTGACGTAAGAAAATGAGATCTTCGCGTGACCTAGCCAACAGCTATTATGCCGCGACGGCACAAACTTGGGAAACGCAAGCTTCTTTGGCTTCTGCAGAAAACTGTGACGTTGCCATTATTGGCGGCGGATTTACTGGCCTCTCCGCCGCCTTGGCCTGCGCGCAAAAAGGCCTCTCGGTTATATTGCTTGAGGCCAAGAGCATTGGCTTTGGTGCTTCGGGACGCAATGGCGGGCAACTTATTCCCGGCCTACGCTGGTCGATGCGGGATATAGACGCAGAGTTTGGGCGCGAACGCGCGCAGGCTATATTCGATTTGGCGTATGGCGCGGTCGACCGCGTCAAGAACCATATCGCCGAGCATCATATTCCGTGTGATGCAAAAGCGGGGCATTTGGAAGCGGCCTATAAGCCAGCGCATTTTGATACGATGCAGCGCGATGCTGCGTATTTGGCACAGCATTTTGGTTGGGAAGCGGAGATCGTCCATCCACAAGATATCGGGCAGCATATTAACGGTGGTGGGTATCACGGCGGTATTTACGATGCGAAAGGCGGTCATTTTCATCCTTTGAATTACGCGCTCGGACTGGCCAAGGCCGCGCAAAAAGCTGGCGTACGGGTATATGAAAATAGCGCGGCCCAAACGCCTGTCGATCGAGGAACGCATGTCGAGATACGGGCAGGGGCAGAAGCTTTGACCGCCAAGCATGTCATCATCGCGGCTGATACTTGGACGGGGAACATCGCGCCCGAGTTGAGCAGCTACACCGTCCCAATTATGAATTATAACATCGCGACCGCGCCGCTGCCCGATGCTGATCAGTTACTCCCCAGCGATGCGGCGATTGCAGACAGCAGGTTCGTTTTGAACTATTTCCGCTTGAGCGCAGACAAACGCCTGATTTTTGGTGGCGGTGAAAAATATGTGCAGACCCCACCGACTGACATTAGCGCGTTTGTGCGTAAGCATATTGCTGAGGTGTTTCCCACGCTCGCGGATGTTCCCATTGATTATGCCTGGGGTGGCGCGGTTGGGGTTACCATGAACCGACTGCCGCATATGGGGCGCGCTGGAAATATGTTCTATGCCCACGGTTTTTCAGGCCATGGCGCATTGGTGACAACACTGGCGGGCGAATTGATGGCGGAGGCGGCGATGGGCACAATGTCGCGTTTCGACGTTTTTGCGAATGTCCCACATAGCCGCTTTCCCGGTGGGAAATGGCTGTCACGACCATTGGCAACGCTTGGCTTGCTCTATTACGCGATGCGGGATCGTTTATGATTAATCGCCAAGCCATAAGCGCGATGCGCGATCGTGAAATTGCGCGCTTCATAGCCGCGAACCCTAAATCGAAAGCTTATGCGGAAACGGCGCAGGGCTGGTTCCAAGGCGTACCTTTCCATTGGATGTTAGATTGGTCCACTCCATTTCCGATCGTTGCGCAGCAAGCTTCTGGCGCGACTCTGACGAGTATGGATGGGCAGGTTTTTGATGACTTCTGTCTAGGCGATACGGCGAGCATGTTTGGCCATTCACCTGCGCCGCTGGCCGAGGCCATCGCAGCACAAGCAGGGCAGGGCTTAAGCTATATGTTGCCTACCGCGAAGGGTGCGGAGCTTGGAGCGATGCTCAGCGAGATGTTTGGCTTGCCGCAATGGCAGGTCACCACCACGGCCAGCGAAGCGAACCGCGCCGTCATCCGCTGGTGCCGCGGGATTACCGGACGCGACAAGATTTTGATCTTCAACGGTTGCTATCATGGTGCGGTCGATGATGTGTTTGTAGACCTGCGGGATGGCCGCGCGGTCAACCGGCCCAGTCTGATCGGGCAAGTGCAGGACTTGCTGCCGACCACGGTGGTCATTGAGTTTAACGATGTGGACGCGCTTGCCGCTGCTTTACGCGGCGGTGATATCGCATGCGTTTTGGCCGAACCGTTGATGACTAATATCGGCATGGTGCGCGATGCGCCTGGGTTTCTTCAGGAATTGCGTGCACTTTGCGATGAAACCGACACTATTTTAGTGTTTGACGAAACGCACACGATTTCATCCGGCTATGGCGGGCATAGCAACACGCATGGACCAAAGCCCGACATATTGGTCGTGGGCAAATCCATCGGCGGCGGCGTGCCGTGCGCGGTTTACGGCTTTACGACAGAGATTGCGGAACGGATGGCGGCGCTCAACGCATCGCGTCCAGCGGGGCATAGCGGCATAGGCACGACCTTATCGGCCAATGCGCTGGCGATAACCGCGATGCACGCGATGTTGGGGCAGGTGATTACACGCGACGCCTATGCCCATATGCTATCGATTACCGACCGGCTGGTGGCGCAATTGCATGCGGTGATCGCCGCGGCAGGCGTGCATTGGCATGTCAGCCATGTCGGCGCGCGCGTTGAATTGGTTTGTTCGGCTACCCCGCCAAACAATGGCAGTGAGGCGCGGGCGGCGATGGACCATGCACTGGAAAGCACCATCCATCTCTATCTCGCCAATCGCGGCATCTTGCTTGCGCCATTCCACAATATGATGCTGGTCAGCCCCGTGACGCAAACCGCGCAAGTTGACCGCCTCGCTGCGGAGTTGAACAATGCGCTGACTGAGCTATTAGTATTTGAACATTCGGGCGGACGGAAATGACATTATGACAATCAAACGCGCAATATCATCCGCGACCATCGCGCCACGCAGCGAAGCAGAGGCGTTTTTTGCCGCGCATCCGGATATCGACTCAATTGAGATGATCTACACCGACTTTGGCGGCGTTCCGCGTGGCAAGCGCTTGCGCCAACATGAGGTGTTGTCGGTCTATGAAATCGGTCGGTTTTTCCCGGGCTCGATCGCTGTGGTCGATATCACGGGGCAGGATACCGTCGAAACGGGTCTGGTTTGGGAAGATGGCGATGCTGACCGCTCGATGAAGCCGATTCCAGGTACCTTGGTTCGTACCCCTTGGGCGGGCGATAATGCCGCGCAATTCATGGTCGATTTTTATGAACTGGATGGCCAGCCGCACGATCTTGACCCGCGCCATGTGCTTGGTCTGGTTGTAGACCGATTTGCCGAGATGGGCTTGACGCCCGCTTTGGCGGTGGAGCTTGAATTTTACTTGCTGGATCCAAAACGTGCACGCGATGGCTCCATCCGTCCCGCGCGGCCAGAATATAGCGGCGAAACCCCGCAGATGGTTGAAGTCTATGGCCTGCGTGAGCTCGACGATTTTCGTCCTTTTTTCGATGAACTCTACGAAACCTGCGATATTCAGGGGCTTCCGTTGGAATCGGCAATCTCCGAATTTGCCCCCGGACAGTGTGAGTTAACCTTGCGGTATAAGCCGGACGTGCTGCGCGCCTGTGATGATGCGATCATGTACAAGCGCGTCGTGAAGGCGGTGGCGCAAGCGCACGGCCTTGAGGCGACGTTCATGGCAAAGCCATTTGCCGAACAGGCAGGCTCGGGCATGCATATTCACGTGTCGATGAACGACAAAGACGGGCAAAACCTGTTTGCCGCCGATGACCCCGAAGGCACGCCTATGTTGCGCCATGCTATCGGCGGGATGATCGCCAGCGTGGGGGATTGCTTCGCGCTGTTTGCGCCGCATGCCAACAGCTATCGCCGGTTCAAGGCGAACAGTTACGCGCCGGTTGCACCGACCTGGGGCGTCAATAACCGCACCGTATCCTTCCGCATTCCGGCTGGTCCGCCCTCAAGCCGTCATGTCGAACACCGCGCCTGCGGTGCCGACGCTAACCCCTATCTTGCGGTGGCAGGTGTATTGTCTGGTATTCACCATGGCATCACGCATAAGATTGACCCCGGCCCAGCGGTTGTTGGCAATGGCTATGACCGTGATGGCTCGGGCGATGACAAACCGCCCAGCAATTGGTTTGCCGCGGTAGACCGCTTCCACGGCTCCAAATTGTTACGTTACTATCTTGGCGACCGCTTTGTCGACATGTTCACGATTGTTAAGCGTGTCGAGCAAGACCGCTATTTCGGACAAGTGCCCAGCATTGATTATGATTGGTATTTGCGAAACGCTTAGGGTTAGGACCAATTAAACCCACCTTCGTGACGGCCTTTGCCAAAACCCACAGCCGGTCTTGCAATTCTATAAGGTCGCGGCCATATGCGGCGTGGGAGTCGGATGGACGTGGCACTCGCCAACCTGGTCAGATCCTGACGGAAGCAGCCACAACGAATTCGCTGCGGGTCATTCGGCTCCTACTTTTCCCCGTGTTTTGGTGGAGAAGACTTCGACAAAGGTCGGTGATACTTCTATTGTGATGATAATGCCCGACTCCGACAGCCCAGATTTCGCGCCGCGCGACCCCGATATGCCTGATGACGCATTGGGGCTGGGGCTGGATTTGCCGCCAGTTGCCCAGTCGCCAGCGGCCACACCACCCGCTGCGCCTGCCGCGGCCGGCGGCGCGGCTTATCGCGTTTTGGCACGCAAATACCGGCCACAGACTTTTGCCGAGCTGATCGGGCAAGATGCCATGGTGCAGACGCTTGGCAACGCCATTAAACGTGACCGACTGGCGCATGCATTTTTGATGACTGGCGTGCGCGGGGTGGGGAAAACTTCCACCGCGCGGTTGATTGCCAAGGCTCTGAACTGCATTGGAACCGATGGGCAGGGTGGACCAACCATTGACCCGTGTGGTGTGTGCGAGCCTTGTGTTGCGATCGCCGAGGGGCGGCACATTGACGTTATCGAAATGGATGCCGCAAGCCACACCGGTGTTGACGATGTGCGTGAGATTATTGAGGCGGTGCGCTATTCTGCCGTCTCCGCACGTTACAAAATTTACATCATCGACGAAGTGCATATGCTGTCGAAAAATGCTTTCAACGCATTGTTGAAGACGCTTGAAGAACCGCCGGGACATGTAAAATTCCTGTTTGCCACGACCGAGGTAAACAAGGTTCCGATCACCGTATTGTCGCGGTGCCAGCGTTTTGATTTGAAGCGGATTTCGACCGAGAAGCTTTCTGCACATTTTGCGGAAATTTCTGCCAAGGAAGCCGTCGCGGCCGAGGTGGAGGCGCTGACCCTGATCGCGCAAGCGGCAGAAGGCTCAGTCCGTGACGGCCTCTCTATCCTCGATCAAGCTATTGCCCATGCTGATATGGAGGGCGATGGGCAGGTCACCGCTGCTCAGGTGCGCGATATGTTGGGGCTTTCCGACCGCGGCGCCATCCGCCGTTTATTTGGGCTGATCCTTACAGGCGACGCGCAGGCGATGCTGGCGGAGGCGAAGAACCAGTATAATTTGGGCGTTGAACCGCTGGCGATGTTTGCCGGCCTTTTGTCCGAGGTTCACCGGCTCACACTCGCGAAGGTTGGTGCGCCGCGTGATGGCGCTTTGGATGCCGAGGCTGCGGCTGTGGTCGAGAATCACGCCGACCGTTTATCCTTCCCGGTTTTGCACCGCTTGTGGCAGTTGTTGTTGAAGGGGCAAGAAGAGGTCGCCCGCGCTTCTGTTCCTCTTGATGCGGCGGACATGGCGCTGCTGCGTGTGGTTCATGCTGCAACGCTGCCTGATCCGGGGGAACTGGCCAAGATGATTGGCGAAGGGGCGTTCACGGCTCCAACTCCAGCGCCCTCGTCGGCGTCCACTGCGCGTGATGTGCCGCCAACAGCAAATGTGCAGACTTTGATGCCGGCGAGTTTCACCGCACTGCTGGAACGATTAGCGCGGGATGGATTTGTCAGCCTTGAAATGACTCTGCGTGATGTGATGCGTATTGTGGATTACGCGCCGCCTCATCTTGCATATCAATTGGCTGGGCCTGTTGCGCCGACCTTCGTCGCCGAACTGCGCGATGCCTTGGCAAAGGTCACGGGCACGCGCTGGAATGTTGAGAAGCGCGCTGGCGAAGCGCAGCCAAGCTTGCTCGAGCAAGAGCAAGCAGCAGCCGAAGCGGATAAACGAATTATATTGGAGTCACCTTTGGTCAAAGCTGCTTTTGCCGCGTTTCCAGAGGCGGAGCTGCTCGACGGCGACGAGAATGACATGAAATGGAGCAAGAGCGCATGAAAAGCATGGAAGAGATGATCAAAGCCGCGCAGGAAGCCGCCCAAAACATCCAACAGCAGATGGAGCAAGCGCAGGCGACACTCGACACTATTCAGGTGGAGGGCGTTTCCGGAGGCGGTCTTGTGAAAGTCCGCGCGACCGCAAAAGGCCGCATTTTGAACGTTGCACTGGATGACAGCCTGATTGTGCCTGCCGACAAGGGCATGTTGGAAGACCTCATTACGGCAGCCTTTAACGATGCCCGCGAAAAGGCGGATGCCGCCAGCAACGCCGAAATGGGCAAAATGTCCAGCGGCCTGCCACTGCCTCCCGGTTTCAAGCTACCCTTTTGACAAGGCGAAAGGCAATAATAGCCTAAGTCTCCTTGGTTTTCCCCAGTTAAATGCGTGCAAGTGATGCACATGCATTGAAAGCGTGCGCAAAGCACTCATATTGAGGGAGAACAGGTGGATTGCCGTTTTGGGTGACCGCCAATTGGAGTATCTATGGACCTGAACCTTCCATTATTGCCTTTGCGCGACATTGTCGTTTTCCCAGGCATGGTTGTGCCGTTGTTTGTGGGGCGCGACAAATCCGTGGTTGCGCTTGAAAGGGCGATGGCCGCCAATAAAGAAGTTTTCCTGGTAGCCCAGCTGGACCCTGCCGAGGATGATCCTGACAAGGATGATCTGTATAATATTGGTGTTACTGCCACGATCATGCAGTTGTTGAAACTGCCCGATGGCACCGTGCGCGTGCTGGTCGAGGGCAAGCAGCGGGCAGAATTGCGCGATCTTATTAACCGCGGTGGCGATCATGTCGAAGCTAATATCAGCCTGATCACCGAAGCGAATGTCGAAGGTCCGGAGGCCACTGCGTTAATGCGGTCGGTTAACGAGCAATTTGAAAGCTATTCGAAGCTGAATAAGAAGATGACTGCCGAAACGGCGGTGCAACTAACCGAGATTGATACACCCTCTGCGCTTGCCGATGCGGTTGCGGCGAATATACAATTGAAAGTCTCGGATAAGCAGTCCTTGTTGGTGGAAGCCAATCCGCTGCGCCGCCTCGAAATGGCCTTTGCCTTCATGGAGGGCGAGCTTGGAGTTTTGCAGGTGGAGAAGAAAATCCGTGGCCGCGTGAAGCGGCAGATGGAGAAAACCCAGCGCGAATATTATCTGAATGAGCAGATGAAGGCGATTCAGCGCGAACTTGGCAATGATGATGGCGAAGGCGGCGACGAAGTTGCCGAGCTTCAATCCAAGATCGATACGATGAAGCTGTCCAAGGAAGCAAAGGCGAAGGCCAATGCGGAATTGAAAAAGCTGCGCGGTATGGCGCCGATGTCGGCAGAAGCGACCGTGATCCGTAACTATCTCGATACTTTATTGGGCATACCTTGGGGCAAAAGATCCAAGTTGAAGCGGGATATTGCCAAGGCACAGGACGTGCTGGATGCCGACCATTTTGCGCTGGAAAAGGTAAAGGATCGGATCATCGAATATCTTGCGGTGCAAGCCCGCACAAACAAGTTGAAGGGGCCAATATTGTGCCTCGTTGGCCCTCCCGGCGTGGGTAAAACATCGCTTGGTAAATCGATTGCCAAGGCCACGGGCCGTGAATTCATCCGCCAATCCTTGGGCGGCGTACGCGACGAAGCGGAAATTCGCGGTCACCGTCGGACCTATATCGGTTCGATGCCCGGCAAGGTCGCGGCAAATCTGAAAAAGGCGGGAACAATGAATCCGTTGTTTCTGCTGGATGAAATCGACAAGCTTGGGCAGGACTTCCGCGGCGACCCCGCGTCGGCTTTGCTCGAAGTGCTCGACCCAGAACAGAATAACAAGTTCAACGACCATTATTTGGAAATAGACCTTGATTTGTCGGACGTGATGTTTGTGACGACGGCAAACAGCTTAAATTTGCCCCAAGCCTTGTTGGACCGGATGGAAATCATTCGTCTGGAAGGCTATACTGAGGACGAGAAGCTTGAGATTGCCAAGCGGCATTTGATCGAAAAGCAAATCGAAGCTCATGGCTTGAAGCAAGATGAGTTTTCCATCAGCGACGACGCTATGCGTGACGTCATCCGTTACTACACGCGTGAAGCAGGCGTCCGGACTTTGGAGCGCGAAATTGCAAAGCTGGCGCGTAAGGCGCTGCGCCGCATCTTGGAAGGCAAAGACAAAAGCATTGCCATAACACCAGAAAATCTGGCGGATTTTTCGGGTGTTCGTAAATATCGCCATGACATGGGCGAAGAAGAAAACCAAATTGGCGCCGTTACGGGCCTAGCCTGGACTGAAGTAGGCGGGGAATTGCTGACTATTGAAGCGGTTACTGTGCCCGGTAAGGGGCAGATCAAAACCACGGGCAAGCTTGGAGAGGTGATGAGCGAGTCCATTCAGGCCGCCTTGAGCTATGTGAAGGCGCGCGCGCCGAGCTATGGCATCAAGCCGAGCCTGTTTGCCCGCAAGGATGTGCACATTCACCTTCCCGAAGGCGCAGTACCAAAGGATGGACCGTCGGCTGGTATCGGTATGGTCACCTGCATCGTGTCGACCCTGACGGGTATTGCGGTGCACCGCGATGTGGCGATGACCGGCGAAGTGACTTTGCGCGGTCGGGTGCTTCCTATTGGCGGCTTGAAGGAAAAATTGCTGGCGGCCTTGCGCGGCGGGATCAAAACCGTTCTCATCCCGCAAGAGAATGAGAAGGACCTCGCAGATATTCCGGCAAATATCAAAAATGGTCTGGAAATCATTCCCGTCAGCCATGTTGACCAAGTTTTGGCCCGTGCGCTTGTGTCACCATTGGTCGCGGTTGAGTGGACCGAGGCTGATGATCTCGCGGCGGCTTTGCCAGCTGGAATCGGTGGAGAAAATGGGGTTTCGGTGACACATTAATCCGGCGCGCTCTGCCTTTAGTTGTATGTAATTGGCAGGACGCGCAGTTTTTCACAGAAAATGACGGTTTCTGGCCGATATTTCCTTTGACAGTGTCAACAATCTCCTCATTATCCGAGAACCGGCCTGGGCCGCGACTCAATTTAGCAATAAGTGAGTCTCACATAATTTTTAGAGGGGGTTCCCACATGAACAAGCAAGATCTCGTCAGTGCAGTAGCCGAAGCAAGCGGTTTGACCAAGGCTGACGCTGGCAAAGCCGTTGAAGCAACATTTGAAGCAATTACTGGCGCTCTGAAGAGCGGTGGCGAAGTGCGTCTCGTTGGTTTCGGCACTTTTGGCGTTGCAAAGCGCAAGGCATCGACCGGACGTAACCCACGCACTGGCGAGCCAATGACCATTAAGGCATCGACACAGCCAAAGTTCAAGGCTGGCAAGGCGCTCAAGGACGCTGTCAACTAAGACAGACGCCAAGAAATTGGTAAAAAGGGCGGGGCGAAAGCACCCGCCCTTTTTTGTATCAGGGGGTGAGCCATCATTATCGCCGCTATGCGCAAATAAACCGCAAAAAAAGTGCCCGCAACGCGGGCACCTCAATGGTTCAAAGTAAAACCAGATCCATTTTGATGGCGATTGGCACGGATGGCTAACCATGCCGCGCGCGATATTTAAGCCGCTAAACGGTCTCTGTTTTGAACGCGAGCTGTGCTTGGAAAGGCAATGATTGTTGCAGGTGCTAGGCGCCGCATATCGCCCAAGATGATCCGCCGATCCCGCTGCATCGCTGGCGCCAATTCCATATCGATAACTTCTTGGATACGCGGCATGGCGTTGCGAATGGATAATGTGATCACGCCAATGGACATGCCCAGGGCAGTGAGGAAGAGAAGCGAAGCGATAATTGTCATGGCACTATCCTTGTTAATTCCCACCCCAAATTGGGCGGAGTGCTGATTCGGGTTTACACCGGATTTGTGCCTTTGTTCACTATTTGTTCTTTTTTGTCAAGCGGCATCTCGCAAATAGAACTACGCTGGATAAAATTGAGGATGAGCTGTGGATAACTTTGCCAAATGCAAAAGGCTAAAATGGCCTAATTTCAACGTTTAGTGTCGGTCCCACGGCGTTCCACGTACCATTGCTGCAGTGCCTTTTGCAGGCATCCGGTGAACCCGCTAGAGCCGTTCACGGAACAGCTATTTGGTAAAATGGCACGCGCATAGCTGTCTAAACTTTCAACCGCGGCGCTCCAACTTCCACCTGCCGCGTCCGAGTCGTCCTCTTCGCGCAATGGTTTGGGAATACGGTAGCGCGCAGCTTCGGATTGCGCTGCGCAGACAATGATTTCATCGCCGTCCGCCTTTGGGCATTGCGCGCTACCAAAAGTCACGAGAAACGAAATGCGTTCCGCCGGAGCTGACTGCTGTGCATCGCCCAATGAAGGTTGATACGCAAATGCTGACAGAGGTGTTACCCCCAGCAAAAATGCGATGAGGGCTGCCCATTGCATTTTCATGTGGTTTGTTCGGGCATAAAGTCGCCTTATGCAGATAGAGGTGAACCTGTCGTTAATACCGCATCGCGGGCTTTACGCCGTTAACAGCCCATTGGTGCTTGACGAATCCTCTCACCAACTATAACGGCCCCCTCATTCCACATGGGAAACGCACATACCGGTGCTGATCTATGTCTTTCAGGCAATAGTGAAGTTCTAGTTTCCCAGAGGCTCAACCGGAAGGAGAAGTACCATGGCGGCACCTGTCGTTACCATGCAGCAATTGCTTGAAGCTGGGGCCCATTTCGGCCACCAAACACACCGTTGGAACCCGCGTATGAAGCCGTATATCTTCGGCGCGCGCAACGGCATCCACATTCTTGATCTGTCGCAGTCCGTGCCATTGTTCGCACGTGCGCTAGATTTCGTCGCCCAAAGCGTTTCGTCTGGCGGCAAGGTTTTGTTCGTTGGCACGAAGCGTCAGGCCCAAGGTCCAATCGCTGATGCAGCCCGCGCATCAGGTCAGCATTTCGTCAACCATCGCTGGTTGGGTGGCATGCTCACCAACTGGAAGACAATTTCAAACTCGATTAAGAAGCTTAAGACTCTTGAAGAGCAGCTTTCTGGCGACACGCACGGTTTCACGAAGAAGGAAATCCTTCAAATGACCCGCGAGCGCGACAAGCTTGAAATGAGCCTTGGCGGTATTCGCGACATGGGCGGCATTCCGGACGTCATGTTCGTTGTTGACGCCAACAAGGAAGAGCTTGCTATCAAGGAAGCCAATGTTTTGGGCATTCCAGTGATCGCCATCCTCGATTCAAACGTATCGCCTGATGGCATTGCATTCCCCGTTCCTGCAAATGACGACGCTGCACGCGCCATTCGTTTGTATTGCGACGCCGTTGCCACGGCGGCAACCAAGGGCAATGTAAACGCGAAGGTTGCCAAGGGCGTTGACCTTGGTGCGGAAGTTGAGCCAGCGGCGGAACCCGCCTTGGTTGAAGAAGCTGCGCCTGTTGCAGAAGAAACTGCGCCTGTTGCAGAAGAAGCTCCAGCTGAAGCACCTGCCGCAGAAGCGTAATCAATTTGTCGTCACCCCCGCGTAGGCGGGGGGGCGACCCTGATATTTGCATATATGGCAAGCTCAGGTGTTTGATCTCTGCTTTCGCGGGGATGACGAACTTTAATGAGGTCGATTGGCCTCCCGCACATTCGAAAGGACAAATTTATGTCTGCAATTACTGCTTCAGCCGTCAAGGAGCTTCGTGAGCTCTCCGGCGCTGGCATGATGGACGCCAAAAAGGCGCTTGAAGAAACCAATGGTGATATCGAAGCCGCAGTGGACTTGCTGCGTGCCAAGGGCCTTGCAACCGCTGCCAAGAAATCTAGCCGCACCGCGGCTGAAGGCCTTGTCGGTGTTGCTGTAGAAGGCACCAAGGGCACGGCTATCGAAGTTAACAGCCAGACCGACTTCGTCGCCAAGAACGAGCAATTCCAGGAATTCGTTGCTGCTGTTAGCCAAGTTGCGCTTGGCCTAGCTGCGAACGATCCCGAGGCTGTTTTGGCCGCGCCTTATGGCGGTGGTGAAACGGTTCAGGATCGTCTGACGAACAATATCGCTACCATCGGTGAAAACCAGGTTATCCGCCGCGTGAAGTCGCTGACGGTTAGCAATGGCCGTGTGGTTTCTTATGTGCACAACGCTGCCGCGCCCGGCATGGGTGGCATCGGCGTTCTGGTGGCACTTGAAAGCGAAGCAGACGCTGCGACCTTGGATGGCCTTGGTAAGCAATTGGCGATGCACATCGCCGCTGCCTTCCCGCTATCGCTTGACGAAACCGGTCTTGATGCCGAAACGCTTGAGCGTGAACGCGGCATTGCCCGTGAAAAGGCATCGGAAAGCGGCAAGCCTGCCGATATCGTCGAAAAGATGGTAGAAGGCGCTGTGAAGAAATTTGCCAAGGAAAATGCATTGCTGAGCCAGCCATTTGTGATGGACGGTAAGACACCGATTTCCGACGTTGTGGCCGCCGCTGGTAAAGAAGCTGGCAAGCCGATCGTGCTTAAGGACTATGTGCGCTTCCAGCTGGGTGAAGGCATTGAAAAGGAAGTGTCTGACTTTGCAGCGGAAGTAGCTGCTGCGGTCGGCGCGTAACAATAAAACTGCTGCTCGCATCTCGATAAGCGGGGTGCGAGCAGAGTTTATCTGCCGCGATTAAATTACGGCATAAGCACTTGGCGATGTGGCGCGCGGCTCCTATAGCTGGGCGCCATTATCGTATCAGGGTGAGGGATTTTATGGGCGCGCACGGCTATCGTCGCATTCTTCTGAAGTTATCAGGCGAAGTGCTTATGGGCGACCAAGCCTATGGCATTGACCCTGACACGGTCGCTCGCGTGGCTGAAGAGGTAAAGGCGGCGCAGGATACGGGACTGCAATTATGCCTGGTCATCGGCGGCGGGAACATCTTCCGCGGGATGTCCGGTGCGGCCAAGGGCATGGATCGCGCGCAGGCCGACTATATGGGTATGCTCGCCACCGTCATGAACGCGCTGGCAATGCAAAACGCACTGGAACAACTTGGCGTGCCAACCCGTGTCCAATCCGCGATTGAGATGGATAAGGTTTGCGAGCCGGTCATTCGCCGCCGTGCGGAACGGCATCTGGAGAAGGGGCGGATTGTTATTTTTGCTGCTGGCGTTGGCGCGCCATTCTTCACAACCGATAGCGGCGCTGCATTGCGCGCGGCGGAAATGCAGTGTGATGCATTGTTCAAAGGCACCTCGGTCGATGGCGTTTACGATGCTGATCCCAAAAAGGTGCCAACTGCCAAGCGTTATGAAACATTAAGTTATGACCGTGTCTTGGCGGATAATCTGAAGGTTATGGATGCTAGCGCGGTATCTTTATGCCGTGACAACAACATTCCCATCGTGGTTTTCTCAATCCGCGAGCAGGGCAATATTCTGAAAGTGCTCGACGGAAGCGGCACTTCAACTGTGGTAACAAGCGAAGGAAACTGATCCATGCCGCAATATGACAAAACCGATGTAGAGCGCCGCATGAAGGGTGCTGTCGAATCACTCAAAAGCGATCTTTCGGGTTTACGTACGGGCCGCGCCAATGTGACCTTGCTCGATCCAGTTGTGGTTGAAGTGTACGGATCACACATGCCTTTGAGCCAAGTTGCTACCGTCAGCGCGCCAGAGCCGCGTTTGCTTTCAGTGCAAGTATGGGACCGTTCAAATGTTACCCCAGTGGAAAAGGCCATCCGTTCAGCAGGCCTTGGTTTGAATCCAATCACTGATGGTCAAACGCTGCGCTTGCCTATTCCCGACCTGACCGAAGAGCGCCGCAAGGAGCTTGCAAAGCTGGCGGGCCAATATGCGGAGAAAGC
>CAIPUN010000013.1 GCA_903868245.1 uncultured Sphingomonadales bacterium
AACCGGATCCTTCATCGCCTTTTTATCGACAGCGGCAACTTGCTGGATGCTTTGCACAACATAGCCTTTACTCCACAACACCCAAAGCAAGATCATGCCGGGAATAGCGGCGACAACAGTAAAGCCCCAAAAGCCAACCCAGCCAACATTTTCTGCAAGTATGCCCGCTGGCCCGGCCATGAACGTGCGGCCAACGCCCGCGAAAGACGACAGCAACGCAAATTGCGTCGCGGTGTAGGCGATACTCGACAATCCCGACAAATAGGTGGCGAATACCGTCAAGCCGATGCCACTGGTCAAATTTTCGGTGCAAATGGCGGCAACCATCATCCAGTAACTATTGCCCGTAGCCGCTAAGACCATGAACATGATGTTGGAAAACATCATCAACAGGCCTGAGATAAGTAAAGCACGGCCCATGCCAAGCCACAAGATGAAGGGCGCGCCCAAAGCAGACCCCACAATCAATGCGCCGAAGCCCCATAATTTATTGGCGGAAATATAATCCAGATCTGAAAAGCCCAGATCGACGATCATCGGGCTTAACATCGCCTGCCCCATGGCATCGCCCACCTTATAAACAAGGACAAAGCCAAGGATGAGGAACGCCCCATGCCGTGTTAAAAATTCCCGGAACGGGTTAACGACAGCCTCAGTCAACCACTGCTTAGGCTTCATGCACTCCACATGAGCGAAACGATCCACAAATTTGCCTGGCCCCGCCCATAACGCGCCGATGATGGCCGGAATGATGCAAAATGCGGTCAGGCCATAAGCCGTCGACCATCCAAGGCCCAATCCCTCTTGCGATGCAAAATAAATGGTCCCTGCGCCAGCAATCAAATTACCCGTGCGATAGCCGAACTGGTTTGTCGCCGTGCCGTGCGCGAATTCTTCTTCGTCCAAAATTTCGATACGATAAGCGTCAATAACGATATCCTGCGTTGCCGATAGGAACGCGGTGATCAATGCCCAAATCGCGAACATCCCCATGTCACCCGGCTGCGGATTGCTCGCACCCAGTTGCCAGATCGAAACGAACAGCAATGCCTGAACGAAGAACAACCAGCTTCGGCGCTGGCCGAACAACTTGGTCAAAACCGGCAGATGCAGCTTATCGACCAACGGAGCCCAGAGGAATTTTATCGTGTAAGGAATACCCAACGCCACCGCAAAACCGATGGTCGCGGTGTCAATGCCCACCTTTGCCAACCAAAATGTCATTGTTGCGACAAGCAAGGTCAGCGGAAAGCCGCTCGAAATACCCAACAAAAACGTAATGACAGGGTTTTTGCGTAAATATGGCCGGAAAGCCGGAACGGTCAGCGCAATCAATGGCAGCGCGAGCAAAATGCCCGCAAAAATGATAAAACGCAACAAATCGACCGACATTTGGACCCCTCCGAGATTATTGCGAAGATGACTAACGGCATTTTCCTGAATGGCCAGTGACTTTTGAAGCAATATGCGTCAAAGGCGCGGACATGGTTAAACCTCCGTCAAAAGCACCTGCCCGTCCTACCAAGCCACCGCGTCTGCGTTGGGACAGCAAACCGTCTCGTAAACCCAACCCAAATGCTGGTCCAAGCAAAGGCGCCTTGGAACGCAAGGATGGTGAAGAGCGCATTGCAAAGCTGCTCGCGCGCGCTGGCGTCGCATCGCGGCGCGAAATAGAACGCATGATTGCCGATGGCCGAGTCACGCTGAACAATGAAAGGGTGGAAACACCCGCAACCTTGCTAAATTCGCTGCGTGGCGTCGCTGTGGATGGCAAGGCTGTGGGTCAGCCTGCGCCTACGCAGCTATACATGTTCCACAAACCCGAAGGCTGCTTGACCGCTGAACGCGACTTTAGCGGGCGCAAAACGATTTATGACGTTCTGCCCAAGGATTTGCCTCGCCTGATGCCAATTGGTCGGCTCGATCTCAACACCGAAGGCTTGTTATTGCTCACCAATGACGGTGAATTCAAACGCCAGATGGAATTACCATCGACCGGTGTTGAACGTACCTATCGCGCGCGTTGCTTTGGCGATGTCAGTCAGGAACAATTGGAAGAGCTGATCCACGGCATTGAGATTGAAGGCGTGAAATATGGTAAGATCGACGCCAATTTGGAACGCCGCACGGGCCGCAATGGCTGGGTCGAAATGACGCTGACCGAAGGCAAAAACCGCGAAGTCCGCCGGGTGCTGGAACATTTAGGACTTGAGGTTAGCCGCCTGATCCGCACGCGTTATGGCCCGTTCGTATTGGGCGAGCTTGCGCCCGGCACCGTTGGCGAAGTGCGCCGCGTGGACCTTATCGAATTTCGAAAGACGTTAAAATAATGCGTATCATTTCCGGCCAGTGGCGTTCGCGGCCGCTGATTGCGCCGAAGGGCGACACAACCCGCCCGACGGCTGACCGCACACGTGAAACATTGTTCTCTATGCTGACCAGTCGACTGGGATCGTTTGAAGATTTGCGTGTCCTTGACCTATTTGCTGGGTCTGGCGCGCTTGGTCTCGAGGCATTGTCGCGTGGCGCGGCGCATTGCACGTTCGTCGAACAGGATGCGCTCGCGCTCGATGCCCTTGCCACGAACATCCATAAGCTGGGCGCAAAAGACCAAAGTGATGTGCGGAAATCCTCAGTATTGTCGCTCGGCACTGCAATAAAGCCTGCGGATATCGTCTTAATGGATCCACCTTATTTAAGCGGCGCAGGTTCAGTCGCGCTGGATAAGCTGGGTCGCTTTGGTTGGTTCGCGCCTTCAGCTTGGATTAGCGTTGAAACGAGCATCAAGGAAGATGTCGAGGTGAAGGGCTTCACGATCGATACCGTCCGCAATGTCGGTAAAGCAAAACTCACATTATTGCGGCCCGCGGCGCTTTAACGGCGCGCGCACTTTCCGGCGCATTATAGTTCCCCCATGTAACCGAACAGCGCTTGCGGTTCGTCGCGTTGTTCCCTAACTGTTCGCTTATGTCAGAAACTCCGGTCCAGACTGATCCGTCGCAAACGGAACCGCCTTGGTTGCGCGGGTTAAACCCGCCGCAGCGTGAAGCTGTGCTGACGACCGAAGGACCTGTGCTCCTGCTGGCGGGCGCAGGCACCGGCAAAACGGCCGCGCTGACCGCGCGAATGGCGCAGATTTTATACACGCGCCAAGCATGGCCGTCGGAGATCCTGGCCGTCACTTTCACCAACAAGGCGGCGCGCGAAATGCGGGAACGCATTGGCGCGATGGTTGGGTCAGCGGTGGAGGGGATGCCATGGCTTGGCACCTTCCATAGTATTGGCGCAAAACTGCTGCGCCGCCATGCCGAAGTCATTGGCCTACAGAGCAACTTCACGATTATCGATACGGATGATCAGATTCGGCTATTGAAGCAACTTATCCAGTCCGAAGATTTGGACGAGAAGCGCTTTCCTGCGCGCGGGCTGGCGAGCTTACTCGACAAATGGAAGAATGCAGGCAAATCACCCGCCGATTTGGACGCCGCCGACAATGAAGCTTTTGCCAATGGCAAGGGACGGCATATGTATGCGCTGTATCAGGCGCGGTTGCTGGCATTGAACGCCTGTGACTTTGGGGATTTGTTGTTGCATGGCCTGAACCTTCTGAAAAACAACCGGGACATCCTCGAAAAATATCAGGCGCAGTTCAAATATATTCTCGTCGACGAATATCAGGATACAAACGCCGTCCAGTATCTGTGGCTGCGATTGCTCGCGCAGAAGCGCAAGAATATCTGCTGCGTCGGCGATGATGACCAAAGCATTTATTCATGGCGCGGGGCCGAGGTTGCAAACATCCTGCGCTTTGAAAAGGATTTTCCGGGCGCAAAGACGATCAAGCTGGAGCAAAATTACCGCAGCACGCCACATATTCTTGCGGCGGCATCGGGCCTGATTGATGCCAACAGTGCCCGACTTGGTAAGACCTTGTGGACCGAGCTGGACGATGGCGAGAAGGTTTGGATTATTGGCGTATGGGACGGCCCCGAAGAAGCCCGCCGCGTCGGTGAGGAAATCGAAGCAATCCAGTATAAGGGGGAAAGTCTCGACAGTATCGCCATCTTGGTTCGCGCGCAGCATCAGACACGCGAATTTGAAGACCGATTCATACAAATCGGCGTCAACTATCGGATAGTTGGTGGTTTTCGTTTCTACGAACGCGCCGAAATTCGCGATGCCATTGCCTATTTGCGTATCGTTAGTCAGCCCGCTGACGACTTGGCCTTTGAACGGATCGTCAACGTGCCCAAGCGCGGCATTGGCGACAAAGCCGTCGAAAAAATCCATATCGTGGCGCGGGCAGAACGCACCCCCTTATGCGTTGCCGCAGCGCGTCTGGTCGGAACCGACGAACTGACAGGCAAGGCGCGCAAGTCACTCGCGGACCTTGTAGTCGACATTGCCCGCTGGCGTGACGAGGCCGCGACGATGTCGCCCGCCAATCTGACGCGCCTGATATTGGACGAAAGCGGCTATACCGCTGTCTTAAAGGCCGAGCGCAGTACGGAGGCATCGGGCCGCCTCGAAAACCTCAGCGAACTTGCCCGCGCAATGGAAGAATATGAAACCTTGGGCGCGTTTCTGGAGCATGTGAGTTTGGTCATGGACAATGACCGCGGCGACACGGGCGCAAGCGTCACGATTATGACCATCCATGCCGCCAAGGGCCTTGAATATGACAATGTCTTCTTGGTTGGGTGGGAAGAAGGCATTTTCCCGTCGCAGCGCGCGCTCGATGAAGGTGGCCTTGCCTCCTTGGAAGAAGAACGCCGCCTGGCTTATGTCGCAATTACGCGCGCCAAGCGCAAATGCACCATCATCCACGCCGCAAACCGGCGGATTTATGGCCAGTGGACCAGCAGCATCCCTAGCCGCTTCATTGAAGAATTACCGCTCGACCATATTGAGGCCGAACAGACCATGACGGGCGGCGCATCCATGTGGCGGGCGAACTGGAGCGAACAATCCGACCCCTTCGCGCATTTGGCCGCTGCCAATCAAGGCCGAAGCAATGCGCGTGGTCCCGGCTGGCAACGCGCCGCCACCTCGGGCGGTTTCAACCCCCGCCCGCAACGCATAGCCGAAAACACGCGCAGCGCCGTAAGCTTGGGTAACAAGGGCCGAAGCGACCTCAGCATTGGCCTGCGCGTTTTCCATGAAAAATTCGGCTATGGCACCATTATGTTGATTGAAGGCAATAAGCTGGAGATCGACTTTGAACAGACTGGCCGCAAGCGGGTAATGGATAGCTTTGTCAGTGTAAGCTGAACTGCTGCGGCCGTGACCTCATCATTAGGCTGGTAACATCGTGCACATTGCGCTTCGAAACATAAGCCGATAGGCCCACAGAATATGTCCGACACACCCGCTGAAATTCATCCGCTTAAAATCGCTGACTTCCGCTTTTACTGGATGGCGCGATTTATGGCGGTGCTTGCCACCATGGGGATGGTCGTTGTTATCGGGTATCAGGCCTATGACATCGCGCGTAGCGATTATGGCATGTCCATTCGCGAGGCGTCGTTGCAACTTGGACTGTTGGGGCTGGTGCAGTTTGTGCCCCTCGCGCTGCTGACGCCGGTGGCAGGATGGGCCGCGGATCGCTGGGAACGGCGCACGGTTGCGCGGCTGGCCAACAGCATCGATATGCTGGTTGCGCTTGCTTTAGGCTGGTTCACATATGTGGACGGACTTACCCTTCCGATCCTTTTTTTGTTTGCAGCATTGCACGGCGTAGCACGCGTGTTTGTGGGGCCTTCAATGTCGGCGATTGCACCCAACATCGTGCCCCCCGTATCCCTGCCCCGTGCAATTGCCTTAAGCTCCATTGCTTGGCAGATCGGTTCGGTGATTGGCCCTGCGGCAGGTGGCCTGATGTTCGCCGCAAATCCGTCACTGCCCTATTTTGCTTCGGCTGGCCTCATGTTGATGGCCACAATTAGCCTCACCTTCGTGCGGCCTGTCTATCCACCGCCGATGGAAAAGAAAATCCATCCCATCCGCCAGATGGTCGATGGCATTCGTTATACTTGGTCCGAACGCTTTTTGTTGGGCGCCATAACGCTGGACCTGTTTGCGGTATTGCTCGCGGGCGCAACAGCCATGCTTCCGGTCTATGCGCGCGACATATTGATGGTTGGACCAGATGGGCTTGGGCAGTTGCGTGCAGCACCTGCTGTCGGCGCCTCAGTGGTGGCACTCATGCTGACCTTCCGGCCACTACGTCACAATGTCGGCGCGAAAATGCTTTGGGCTGTGGTGGTGTTTGGGATTGCGACTATCGGCTTCGGCCTGAGCCATGAAATCGGCGCGCATATATTCGGCGATGCGCGGATTGGCTTCCTAAATATGGGCGCCGGAATGGCAGTGGCTTTGGTCATGCTCGTTGTGCTTGGCGCATCGGACATGCTGTCCGTTTATGTACGCTCATCCCTTGTGCAGCTTAACACGCCGGACGACATGCGCGGACGGGTGAGTTCGGTATCCGGCCTAGCCATTTCCGCATCCAATGAATTGGGCGAATTGCAATCCGGTGTGGCTGCAGCAGTGCTTGGTCCCGTCGGCGCGGTTGTATTTGGCGGCGCGGGTGCCATATTCGTCACAGCCATTTGGGCGGGGTTATTCCCCGAGCTTAAGAACGCCCGCACATTCGAACCGCAATATAGAGGAAAAAGTCCATGAAAGCACAATCGATCCTCGAAACCATTGGTAACAGCCCGCATATCCGTATGGGACGTATGTTCCCGAATGCTGAAGTCTGGATTAAATCGGAACGGTCGAACCCTGGTGGATCGATAAAGGACCGCATTGGCTTGGCTATGATTGAGGCAGCAGAAAAAGACGGTAGCCTTAAACCCGGCGGCACAATCATTGAGCCAACATCTGGCAACACCGGCGTTGGCCTTGCCATGGTCGCGGCGGTCAAGGGCTATAAGCTCATCCTCGTCATGCCAGAATCCATGTCGCTGGAGCGTCGCCGCTTGATGCTGGCTTATGGCGCGACGTTTGACCTAACCCCCCGTGAAAAGGGCATGAGGGGCGCGATAGAACGCGCGCTTGAACTGGTATCACAAACCACAAATTCCTGGATGCCACAGCAATTCGAAAACCCAGCCAATATCAACGTCCACGTCCGCACAACGGCGCTGGAGATATTAGAGGATTTTGCCGACACGCCTATCGACGTCATGATCACCGGCGTCGGCACGGGAGGGCATATCACGGGTTGTGCCGAAGTTTTGAAAAAGGCTTGGCCAAATTTGAAAGTATTTGCGGTTGAACCATCACTTTCTCCCGTCATCAGCGGCGGCCAACCAGGCCCACACGCGATCCAAGGTATTGGCGCTGGCTTCATTCCAGCTAACTTGCACACAGCTCTGCTTGATGGCGTAATTCAGGTTGATCCCGAGAATGCCAAAGAAACCGCGCGCCGCGCCGCCCGCGAAGAGGGTATGTTGGTGGGCATTTCATCAGGCGCAACACTGGCTGCGATTGCACAAAAATTGCCAGATCTACCCACCGGAAGCCGCGTACTTGGTTTCAATTATGATACCGGTGAACGCTATCTGTCGGTTCCAGACTTCTTACCGGTTGAATAAACCAAAAATGCCGGGACTCATCATCCCGGCATTTTGTTTTGTGGTGCAGCAGCAGGTGTTTACGCCGCAGCGAACATTTCGGGCGTGAGTGCCATGATAGCCTCGCTGCCTGCCTCAATCTTGCGACGAAGCGCGCCGCAGTCTGGCATATGCCGCTCCGCAAAATAACGCGCTGTAACTAGCTTAGTTTGGTAGAATACTGCGTTTCCTGTACCAGCATCCAGTGCCTTCTGCGCGCTTTGCGCCATGCGTAGCCATTGCAGACCAAGCGCAACAATGCCCATGATGTGCATATAATGATGCGCGCCCGCGCCGATGTTGTTCGGGTTTGCCATACCATTTTGCATGAACCACATCGTTGACGCCTTCAAATCGCCATTGGCCTTTTCAAGACGACCGGCCAGATCCGCCAGCGGCCCATCCTTGGCAGCAGCGCATTCCTCGTCGACAATCTTGAAAAGCGCCTGAATAGCGCGGCCACCATTTTGTGCGAGTTTCCGGCCAACGAGATCCATCGCTTGAACGCCGTTAGTGCCTTCATAGATCATCGCGATACGGGCATCGCGCACATATTGCTCCATGCCCCATTCGGCGATGTAGCCATGGCCGCCATAAACTTGCTGCGCATTGGTTGCGACTTCATAGCCCTTGTCCGTGCCATACCCTTTGATGACAGGCGTCAGCAACGACAATAGGTCGTCGGCGGTCTGCCGCTCTTCCTCGGTTTGCGCATGATGCAGCAAATCAGCTTGCAACGCGCCCCATAGGCACAAGGCGCGCATGCCCTCTGTAAACGCCTTTGCGTCCATCAGCATACGGCGCACGTCTGGATGAACGAACAGCGTATCCGCTTTTTGCTCCAAATCCTGCGGCCCCGTCAGTGCGCGGCCCTGACGGCGGTCTTGCGCATAATGAACCGCATTTTGGTAAGCGACTTCGGCAATGCCCAAGCCCTGCTGCCCGACGCCAAGCCGCGCGATATTCATCATGATGAACATCGCCGCGAGGCCTTTATTTTCTTCGCCGACCAGATAACCGGTGGCACCGTCATAATTCATGACACAGGTCGCGTTACCGTGAATACCCATTTTATGTTCGATCGAGCCACAGGATAATGCATTGCGTGCGCCAAGCGATCCATCGTCATTCACAAGGAATTTCGGCACGATGAACAAAGATATGCCTTTAACGCTGTCCGGTGCGCCTGGTGTTTTTGCGAGCACCAGATGAATGATATTCTCAGTCAGGTCATGTTCGCCTGAAGAAATGAATATCTTGGTCCCGGAAATCGCAAAGCTGCCATCTCCATTGGGTTCTGCCTTGGTCCGGATAAGGCCGAGGTCGGTCCCACAATGCGGCTCGGTCAGGTTCATGGTTCCGCCCCATTTGCCCGAAATCATGTTTGGCGCATATTTGGCCTTCTGTTCTTCGCTGCCCTTTACCAAAATCGCGGACACTGCGCCCTGCGTCAGACCGGGGTACATAGCAAATGCCATGTTGGAACTCGCCATGAGCTCCTCAAAGGCCATAGAGACGATATGCGGCATGCCCTGCCCACCAAACTCGACGGGGCTAGACAATGTGCCCCAGCCACCTTCGCAATATAGCTTATAGGCTTCCTTGAAGCCCTCAGGCGTAGTCACGCTGCCATCCTCATGGCGGGTGCAGCCCTGCAGGTCCCCGACTTGGTTCAAAGGGAAAAGCACATTTTCTACAAATTTCGCGCCCTCGGTCAGGATCGCATCGATCATATCAGCACTGGCGTTTTCAAACCCGGGTAGATTAGCGTAGCGCTCGACACCTAAAACTTCGTTAAGGATAAACTGCACGTCGCGAACAGGGGCGGTATAGCTTGGCATTTTCGGTCCTTCAGATAGCGGTGAATGGGGCGTTAAGCCGCAGCAGATTTTTCCGCGGCCTCAACCTGTTCCACCGTTGAAACAAATTCGGTCAGCTCGTTAATCGCACTTTCGATATCATCGCGCTGTGACTTCAAAAGATTGATGCGGTCACGACATTTTTCAATGGTGACGCGGCGTTGAATATTGCGGCCGTCATTAAGGTCATACAGATCGATCATCTCACGGATTTCCGCCAGGCTAAACCCAACGCGTTTTGCTCGCAATATCCATGCCAATCGGGCCCGGTCGCGTTTTGAATAAATGCGCGCCAAGCCCATACGTTCCGGTGAAATCAGCCCCTGATCCTCGTAAAAGCGCAAGGCCCGCGCCGTTACCTCAAATTCGACCGATAGGTCGGATATCGTATAGGATTCTCGATTAAATGCGTCGGGCGTGTCGATGGTCGCATCGGTCCGCCTTTCGTCGCGCGTTACAGATTCCATAGCGCCTTCCCTCTTGGTTGCCCTAACGTCACTAGTTTACGTTAGCGTAAACGTCAATCGGGGAAGTGAAAGCTGCGGTTGAAGTTTAAAGGCTTAAACCGATGGCTCGGGTGGAAAAGCTTCTGCTGGCTTTGGTGCCACAACCGGTGGAGATGACGCAGGGTCCGAGGTCGGATCCGCAGGCCCCATCACAGGATTTATGGCCGCAGGCGGCTCAGGCCGTTTGACCGGCGTTGACGTGTCTTGAAGGACAACAACCTCCTGACCCATTTGCGTAACGCCGAATAACGCCTTAGCAAAAGGGTGCGGCAAACGGATGCAACCATGCGAAGCGGGATATCCGGGTAAATAACCTCCATGAATGGCAATCCCATCCCACGTCAGGCGCTGCATAAAAGGCATTGGTGCGTTGCTGTAGAGGTTGGATTTGTGATCCACATTCTTCTGTAAGATGTTAAAAATACCGGTCGGTGTTTCCTTGCCTTTTTTCCCCGACGAAATCGTGCTGAAACCAATTAGCTTATCATTCTGAAACACGTAAATGCGCTGCGTATCTAGCACGATTACGATTTTCATCGCCCCTTCATAAACGTCCTGCTTCACCCAAATAAATTGTCCAGGCTTAAGTGCGTCAACAGGACCTTTCTTGAGCGGCTTTGGTTCGGGCGTTGAAAGCACGGGTTTGACTGTGGGTGGTAAGGTTACAGGCGCAGGGACTAAGGATTGGGATTGCGCGGGTGGTGTGGCCACATTTACCGGAACGACTTGAGGCAATTGCCCCTGCTGTATAGGTGCAAGCTGCGCTTGCCCAACCTGTTGCGCGAGGACCATGCCAGGTACAGCACTCATCAACAAAAGCGCGAGGATGCCTTGCAATTTGCGGATGCCCGCGCCGAAACCCATGAAATTGCCCTACCTACCGGATACATCGCCGCTCAAGGCAGCTTCAGATTGGGCATTACCACTATCTATATGAAAATTCGACGTCAATTTTCTTGCCGGCGTATAAAGTTAGGCTTCGGCCCATAAGTTCCAACATGATGCGCCTAAGCGTCCTACTTTTGCGCTCAAATGCTTTTGAAGGCCTGTTTATGTAAAGGTTTGGTCCTTATCTGCATGGAATGGACATTGGACGCAGGCAATTCATTCATTCGGCAGTTTTAGGGGCGAGCTTACTAACGGTTCCGTCAAAGGCAGCCGACATCGTCTTTCGGCCAGGCACGGGCGCCGAAACAGGTGGGCCATCACCCCTGTTGCTCGGTCGCGCAAAAGAAGCTTTGGCAACGCATAAGGCGCGCATTCGTAACCATGATTTGCTAGCCATTGCCGATTTTTCCAAGCCATCACGCGACCCGCGCTTTTATGTTGTCGATCTGCGTAGTGGAAAATCGGACACATTTTTGGTCGCCCATGGCAAGGGTTCGGACCCAAGCCATAGCGGATGGGTGCAACAATTTTCCAACGTACATGGGTCGGAAGCTACCTCGGCAGGCAGCTATCTCGTCGGCGAGACTTATTTTGGCCAATATGGAGAATCCCGCCGTTTAGTCGGGCTTGATCCGCAAAATGATCAAGCCGAAGCGCGCGCAATCGTCATTCACCCTGCCTGGTATGTAAACAAGTCACTTATTCACGACCAAGGCAAGATTGGCCGCAGCCAAGGCTGCTTTGCCTTTGCCAAGGATGACATCAACGTCATCCTAGAACGCGTGGCCCCAGGATGCCTGTTATACGCCGATAAGGTTTAACCTCAGCTCCGGCTGCCGGATTTGAAAACGCCACAGATAATCCGCTTACCACTGTTGCCGCTCGGGTCGGTTTTGAAGTCATCGGCTTTCTCATGAATGACGAGAGCGCCGCCATCGGCATCCAAAAGACCGGTTGGCCCCGACAGCGAAATATCTGTCAACTTATACTCCAGCGTGATTTTAAGATCGCCGCCCGCAGTCACATTCGGTAAATCGCCAGCATGTGCGCCCATGGGGTTATCATGTCCATGCTGCTTCATATCTGGGTTCCAGTGCGGTCCGGCGCTAGCGAAGTCAGGTGCCTGGCATTTGCCAACCGCATGAAGGTGCATGCCATAAGTCCCAGCGGCAGGCGCTTGGGCAGACAAACTCAAAAACACGCCATCGCGCCGCTGCGATATTGTCGCAACGCCGGCCCAACTGCCATCGGCACGGGCCAGGTCAGCTGTCAGCACTTCGGACGCCTCAGCTGCCTTTGGTGATTGCAGAGTTGAACAACTGGCAAGAATGGGAATGATGAAAATCGTAAGAAACTTGCGCATATTCTTCTCCTGAATCTGGGTGTAGGGCAAAGCATAACATGAACCGAGCCGCGCTCAATTTGTTTCGTGCAATCAATGTGCCCACTCTTGTGGTTTCACGCCTTGCGCAAACAGCAACGCCGTCAGATCATTGTGTCGCACGGAAAAGTTAGCTGCTTGTGCCAATTGCGGGCGCGGATGATAACCAACACCAAGGCCCCCGCCGGACACCGCGGCGGCAATCATCGGCAAGTCATTCGCACCATCGCCAACCGCGAGCGTCGATCCGAGGGCAACACCGCGGCCTTGGGCGGCGGCATGCAACACCGCACGCTTTGTCGTCGCATCTACGATATCGGCGGCCAATGCGCCCGTCAGTCGCCCGTCTTTAATCTCCAGAAGGTTGGCATGCACTTCATGAAAGCCCAGCATATCGGCCACAGGGCCCGTAAAGCTTGTAAACCCGCCCGATACCAGCACGGCATGCGCGCCCCATCCGGTCATGGTGCGTACGAGGATTTCGGCCCCTGGCATTGGCTGCACGCGTTCGCGCAGGCAGTGCGCAATGACATTCTCGTCCAGTCCCGCGAGAAGGGCGACCCGCGCCTTTAACGCCTCTGCAAAATCGAGTTCGCCCGCCATTGCCCGTTCGGTAATAGCGGCGATCTCTGGCTTAATACCTGCATAGTCCGCTAATTCGTCAATACATTCGACCGTGATCATGGTGCTGTCCATATCGGACACCAACAACATTTTGCGGCGGTTCCCTTCATCCTGCACTGCTATATCGAAGTGATCCTCAAGACCCGCGAGGGCCAAGCGGGCATCGGATAAGCCCCCTTCAAACGATATGTCGGCGGCTTTGCCTTCTGCGAGCCAGTCCAAAGCCTTTGGGATGCAGCCAGCTTCGGCTAATCTATCCTTGGCCTCGGAAAAGTTGCCGCTTTCCAAACTATCTGCTGCTATCAGAGTGCAAATGGGCATATCGAATCCTCAAAATATGGTCGCGCTTATTGCGGGTCCGACGGCAAGCGGCAAGACGGCATTAGCGTTGCATCTGGCCCAATCCGGCAATTTCGAGATAATCAACGCCGACAGCGCGCAGGTATATTCCGACCTACCAATATTGAGTGCCCAGCCCACAGCCGATGAGCAATGCAGCGTTCCACATCACCTTTTTGGCTATATCGACGGTGTAACGCCCTGCTCTGCCGCACGCTGGGCAACGGATGCAAAGCATGCGATTGCACAAGCCCATGCCGCAGGCACGACCCCGATATTGGTTGGCGGCAGCGGTCTCTATATCCGCACTTTGCTTGACGGCATTGCGCCCATTCCGGAAGTGGATCCTATATTGCGTGCTGAGATACGCGCCATGCCAGTGGATCAGGCCTATGCCGCACTTCAAACATATGATGCGCCAGTGGCAGCAAGCTTGGCCCCCACTGACGTCAGCCGTATCACCCGCGCGCTTGAAGTCGTACAAAGCACCGGACGCAGCATATCGTCATGGCGCGCAACCAAGACTGGGGGCATATCCGCTGACATAATTTTGCGGCCTTTGCTCCTCTTGCCTCCACGTGATTGGCTATACGACCGCTGCGACAAAAGGTTTGAACTGATGATGGAGCGCGGCGCAATTGATGAAGTGGCAGCGTTACTTGCCCGCGGTCTACCGCAAGATGCACCTGTTATGCGCGCCATCGGCGTGCCGGAGATTGCAGCCTATCTTAAAGGTACCATTTCGCGGGCGGAAGCGATCACGCTCGGCCAAATCGCTACCCGGCAATATGCAAAGCGGCAGTTTACCTGGTTTCGCAATCAGGCTCCAACGGATTGGCCACGTGAAAATGCAATTGTAAATGATTCAAATATTAATAATTTTGAAATAAAATTTCAATGAATGTATTTGACAAGTCATTTTCTAATCACTAGCTAGCCCGCTCTTGGCTTCCCTATTGCAGTGCAACATCGGTAGGCCGCTTAACAATTAAGGACTGTCTAGTGCCCGAAAAATCCGGCGCAGAAATTTTGATCGATACCCTGGTTGAACAGGGCGTGGACACGGTATTTGGTTACCCCGGTGGCGCCGTTCTGCCTATTTACGATGCTTTATTTCAGCAAAAGAAAATTAAACATATCCTTGTCCGGCATGAGGCGGGCGCTGCCCATTCTGCGGAAGGTTATGCCCGCGCAACGGGTAAACCCGGCGTTGTGCTTGTTACATCCGGCCCCGGCGCCACCAATGCTGTTACCGGCATTGCAGATGCCTTTATGGATTCCATCCCGCTGATCGTTCTGACGGGTCAGGTTGCGACCAATTTGATAGGCTCCGATGCCTTTCAAGAGGCCGATACGGTTGGCATCACGCGCCATTGTTCAAAGCATAATTATTTGGTGAAGGATCCTGCCGAACTCGCAACTGTCGTTCGGGAGGCTTTTGCCATCGCCACCAAAGGACGCCCCGGCCCCGTAGTCATCGACATTCCCAAAAATGTGCAGGTCGCAACGGCGAGCACTGACGTAAAGCGCCCTCCTCGGTCGCGCTTCACTTATGCAAGCGAAGCTGACTATGCCGAAATCAACCGCGCGATAGAATTGATTGCCAACGCCAAAGCACCGATATTGTATACAGGCGGCGGGATTATCAATTCGGGCCCTGCCGCCAGCGAAGCATTGCGTGAGTTGGCCGAGCTGACTGGAGCACCGGTGACATCCACCCTGATGGGCCTTGGCGCCTATCCCGCCTCCGGTGAGGCGTGGTTGGGCATGTTGGGCATGCATGGCACATATGAGGCCAATATGGCTATGAACCAATGCGATGTGATGGTCTGCCTCGGCGCGCGCTTTGACGACCGCGTAACAGGCCGCTTGGATGCCTTTTCGCCCAAAAGCGTTAAGATCCATGTCGATATTGACCGTAGTTCGATGAACAAAACCGTCCGTGTTGATCTGCCTATCGTCGCGGACGTCGGCATGGCCATGCGTCAGATGATTGATGTTTGGAAAGGCCGGAAATACAAAAAACAGCCGCTTGACGAATGGTGGTCACGCATCGCCGGATGGCGGGCCGTGGATTGCCTGAGCTACCCTGGCAGCGCGCAGGAAATCATGCCGCAATATGCGATTGAACGCCTGTTTGAAGCCACAAAGGACAAGGCCCCGATCATCACGACTGAGGTTGGCCAGCATCAAATGTGGGCGGCGCAGCATTTTCACTTTGATGCGCCAAACAAGTGGCTGACCAGCGGCGGCCTTGGTACTATGGGTTATGGCCTGCCTGCGGCAATTGGTGCGCAAATGGGGCATCCGGACGCTTTGGTTATCGACATTGCGGGTGAGGCATCGATCCAGATGAACATCCAAGAAATGGCAACAGCAACGCAATATCGTTTGCCGGTGAAGGTCTTCATCCTCAACAATGAATGGATGGGCATGGTACGCCAATGGCAAGAGCTGACCTATGAAAGCCGCTATTCCGAAAGCTATTCGGATAGCCTGCCTGATTTTGTCGCCTTGGCCGAAGCGTATGGCTGGAAAGGTATTCGTTGCGATGATCCGGCCAAGCTGGATGATGCCATCGCCGAGATGCTGGCGCATGACGGGCCTGTGATGTTCGATTGCCGTGTACACAAAACGTCGAACTGTTTCCCGATGATACCATCGGGCGCAGCCCATACGGACATGATCCTGAATGCAGACCAAGTATCGGGCACCATGGATGACGAAGCAAAGGCGCTCGTATAATGCATATTAAGCAGGAACTTACCGAACGGCACGTACTGACCCTCACCGTTGATAATGAAGCGGGCACGTTGGCCCGCATCGCCGGCATGTTTACGTCGCGCGGCTATAACATCGACAGCCTTACCGTGGCCGATATCAGCGAAGACCATACCACAAGCCGGATAACGATCGTCACCAAAGGCCCGCCGCCGGTGATTGACCAGATCATTGCGCAATGCGAGCGGCTGATCCCGGTGCATAAGGTCACGGACCTCACCGAAGCTGGGCCACATGTGGAGCGGGAACTTGCATTAGTCAAAGTCCACGGCACGGGTGATCAGCGCGTTGAGGCCATGCGCCTTGCCGACATTTACCGCGCACGCGTGATTGATGCGACCGTCAACAGTTTCATTTTTGAAATCACAGGCGGCCCTGAAAAGATCGACACATTTGTAAGGTTGATGCGCGAGGTTGGGCTTGTCGAAGTTGGCCGCACGGGCATTGTCGGCCTTATGCGCGGAGCAGACGCGAGTTAACCTCTATATCACTATCCTAAACGCTTTTGACCAAAGGTCACTGTTAATAATGCGCCGTTGAAAGTAAGGCCCTGAAACACGTTTAGGGTGACGGCAACGAAGAAGGACGGAAGAATGAAAGTATATTATGACGCAGATTGCGACTTGGGCCTTATCAAAGACAAGAAGGTCGCGATTGTAGGCTATGGTAGCCAAGGCCATGCCCATGCGCAAAATCTGCGTGACAGCGGTGTTGCGGATGTGGCTATCGCCCTACGTGCCGGTTCGGCAACTGCCAAAAAGGCAGAAGCTGCTGGTTTTAAGGTTTTGGCCAATGCAGACGCGGCCGCTTGGGCTGATATCCTCATGGTATTGGCACCCGATGAGCATCAGGCCGCAATTTACGCCGATGATCTGCACGCAAATATGAAACCAGGTGCTGCTCTCGCCTTTGCCCATGGCCTCAACATCCATTTCGGCCTGATTGAACCGCGCGCCGACATAGACGTCATCATGATCGCACCAAAGGGCCCCGGCCACACAGTGCGCAGCGAATATCAAAAGGGCGGCGGCGTACCCTGCCTGATCGCAGTGGCACAGAATTCCAGCGGCAACGCCCATGACATCGTGCTTGCTTACGCCAGCGGCGTTGGCGGCGGACGCAGCGGTATCATTGAAACCAACTTCCGCGAAGAGTGCGAAACCGATTTGTTCGGTGAACAGGCCGTGTTGTGCGGCGGTATCACGCACCTGATCCAAGCCGGCTTCGAGACTTTGACCGAAGCGGGCTATGCGCCCGAAATGGCTTATTTCGAGTGCCTGCATGAAACCAAGCTGATTGTCGACCTTCTATATGAAGGCGGTATTGCCAACATGCGTTATTCGATTTCGAACACCGCAGAATATGGTGACATTACCACAGGTCCGCGCATCATCACCGACGAAACCAAGGCCGAAATGAAGCGCGTTCTCGCGGACATTCAATCGGGTCGTTTCGTCAAAAATTTCGTGCTCGATAACCGTGCTGGTCAACCTGAACTGAAGGCCGCACGCAAGGCCGCTGCGGCACACCCCATTGAGGCAACGGGCGCGAAGCTGCGCGCGATGATGCCGTGGATTGCCAAAAATAAATTGGTGGATCAGGCGAAAAACTAATCGCTTTTTCCTAGCTTGACTCGTTCAGGGGAGGCATCGACACTGATGCTTCCCCTTTTTGCTATTTGGAGCAAAGTTATGCGTAAGCTTTTATGTGCCCTCCCCCTCTTGTTAGCTGTGCCATTGGTCGCGCAAAGCGCGCCGCAAATGCCGGGAACAATGGACGTTGCCCGTGTCACCGCGGGAACATACAATACTGACCCCGGCCATACGCTGATCGGCTGGCGCGTGAGCCATTTTGGCTTCAACGATTATTTCGGGATTTTTGGCGATGCGACCGGAACGCTGACGCTTGATCCAGCAAATCCGAATGACGCCAAAGTCGACATCACTATTCCGATTGGCAAGGTTACAACGGCAAGTGCAGGCCTAACGGGGCATCTGCTGCGCGCTGGTAAGGACGGCGGCAAGGCTGACTTTTTTGGGCCAGCCCCAGCCGATGCCAAATTCGTTTCAATGCGCGTGGTTGCAAGTGGCACCACCGCCAAAATTACTGGCAACCTGACGCTAAATGGTGTGACCAAGCCAGTTGTTCTGGACGCCAAATTTTCTGGCGCGGGCCATAATCCGTTTAACAAGAAAGCCACCGTCGGCTTTCACGCCACTTCGGTGATCAAACGCAGCGAATTTGGCATAAGCTATGCCGTTCCGATAATTTCGGATGATGTGACGTTGGACATCAGCGTCGCTTTCGAAAAGGCAAATTAAGGCTCAAAAACATAATCACGCAAAGCCGCAAAGATTAGAAGTTAAGGAGAACTTCTCTTCTTTGCGGCTTTATTTGAAGAGGTCGAGCCGGGATACTTACCCCAAATAGCGCGCATCAAGGCTAGCTTTCGCCGCGCGATACTCGGCTTCAAGCTGGTCTACGAATTGCGCGACGGTTTGTACTTCCTTGATCGCGCCAATGCCCTGGCCTGAACCCCAGATGTCTTTCCAGGCCTTGGCTTCACTGTTGCCGCCAGAGCCGAAGTTCATCGTCGAAATATCGCCCTTGGGCAGGTTGTTCGGGTCCATGCCTGCCCGCTCAATAGACTGGCGTAGATAGTTTCCGCTGACGCCTGTGAAGAGGTCGGAATACACAATGTCAGCGGCCTTAGCCTCAACGATATTGTCTTTGTAACCGTCAACCGCGTTCGCTTCCTTGGTCGCGATAAACGCGCTGCCGATATAGCCGAAGTCGGCGCCCATGGCCTGCGCCGCGAGTACCGAGGCACCATGCGCGATAGAGCCGGACAGAGCGACGGGGCCGTCAAACCATTCACGGATTTCGCGCATCAATGCGAAAGGCGACGTCACGCCTGCATGGCCGCCAGCACCCGCAGCAACGGGAATGAGGCCGTCCGCGCCCTTTTCAATCGCCTTATGCGCGAAACGGTCGTTGATGACGTCATGGAACGCAATCCCGCCCCAGCTATGAACGGCTTGGTTGAGTTCTTCCTGCGCGCCAAGCGAGGTGATTGTGATTGGCACCTGCCATTTGGCGCAGACAGCGAGATCCTCCTGCAGCCGATTATTTGACTTATGTACGATCTGGTTCACCGCATATGGGGCGGCGGGACGATCAGGATTGTCGCGATTATGCGCGGCCAGTTCTTCGGTGATCTGATGCAGCCATTCGTCCAACTGGCTTGCAGGGCGTGCATTAAGCGCCGGAAACGACCCAACCACACCAGCCTTACACTGCGCGATGACCAGTTCAGGCCCGGACACGATGAACAGCGGTGAGCCGATCACTGGAAGCCGAAGATTATCGAAAATTGCTGGAAGTGCCATATGTCGAATCCCTTGTTAATTCATCAGTTAAATGCGGGTTAGCCACAGCCTATCGCAGCTGTCAAATGCGCCTTTTTGAGAGGGCGGTTCCGTAGGGTAAGCTTCTACAACGACCGCATTATCCCAATTCACTCCCAGCTCAGCAGAATGAGGCGCTGTCCATATTAAACGCCCCTAGAACGACATAAGAGCGGGTAATTGGACTTTGACCCTCTTCCTAACCTAAAGACCGTTGGCAGCGCTTAAAATAGCCCTGACGGACGCTGTGGCCACATCCCGACTGATACCGACGCCGAAAAGTATTGGACCGTTGCCAACGCGGCATTCGACATAAGCAGCAGCGCGTGCATCGGTGCCATGTCCAATAGCGTGCTCGTTATAGTCGATGATGTCCAGCGTACCGCCCAGCGCGTCTTGCAATGCGTTAGCAAGGCTGGAAATCAGGCCGCTGCCGCGTCCGCTCACGCTTTGTTCGACGCCATCAATGCGGATATTACCCGCAAAGATGCGCTCATCCCTTTGCCGCTGACTTTGGGTTTCGTGGAAATCGATTAAACGGAACCGGCCATCCCCCTTGAGATGGTACCGCTTTTCAAACGCCTCCCAAATGTCTGCACTTGTCAGTTCGCGCCCGGTCGTGTCGGACAATTCCTGCACGGTGGTCGAAAAATTCGCCTGCATCCGTTTAGGCAGCTTTAAACCTTGGTCCTGCTCAATCACCCAAGCCACACCGCCCTTGCCGCTTTGGGAATTCACACGGATGACGGCTTCATAATTGCGGCCCAGATCGGCGGGATCAATGGGCAGATAGGGCACACGCCAAATTTCATCATTCTGTCGTTCGTGCGCCGCGAACCCTTTTTTTATCGCGTCCTGATGCGATCCTGAAAAGGCGGTGAATACCAATTCGCCAGCGTAGGGATGCCGCGGGTGTACGGGTAATTGGTTGCAGTATTCGACGGTCTGAATGACCTCGTCAATGTCGCTAAAATCGAGGCCGGGGTGCAAGCCTTGTGTGTACATGTTCAACGCCAGCGTCACCAAATCGACATTGCCGGTACGCTCGCCATTGCCAAACAGGCACCCCTCAATACGGTCGCCGCCAGCTAATAAGCCCAGCTCAGCGGCGGCGATACCACTGCCCCGGTCATTGTGCGGATGCAGGCTTATGACCACTTGGTCGCGCGCGCTAATGTGCCGGCACATCCATTCGATCTGGTCGGCGTAGACGTTAGGCATGGCGGCCTCAATTGTGGCAGGCAGATTGAGGATCAATGGCTTTGCCGCGGTTGGCTGCAGCACGTCCATCACCGCCTCGCACACCTCAAGGCTGAATTCGAGCTCAGCCGTCGAGAAAGTTTCGGGGCTATATTCAAAATGCCAATCGGTTTGCGGATATTTGGCCGCCTGCTCTTTCAGGATATTCGCGCCTTCAATAGCGATCGCCTTCACGCCCGCCTTGTCAAGGTTGAAGACGATGTCGCGCCACGCTGGGCTGACCGCATTATAGACATGCACAATTGCGCGTGGCGCGCCGGCCATGCTCTCGAACGTTTTTTCAATCAGATCACGCCGGGACTGCGTCAGGCTTTGGATTGTCACGTCGTCCGGAATGCATCCGCTGTCGACTAATCCGCGAATAAAATCAAAGTCGGTGGCGCCCGAACTTGGGAAGCCAACCTCAATCTCTTTCACGCCGACCTTCAATAACAGATCAAAAAAGCGCTTTTTCTTCTCTGCCCCCATCGGGTCAATAAGCGCTTGGTTTCCATCGCGCAGATCGGTGGAAAGCCAGCGCGGCGCGCGGTCTATGGTTCGCGTCGGCCATATGCGGTCGGGCAAATCCACTTGGGGGAAAGGTCGGTATTTACGCGATGGGTCGGAAAGCATCATGATAATTGGCAACTTCGCTGAAACGCCCAGTTTAGGGGCTAAATTTGGCGGTGATGTGGCCCTTAGGCGGGTTGCCGAATAAGATCGACAAAACAGGCACGCCTAAGGGCGTGTAAGTCGTAGTAGGAGAAGCGAAAGGGCGTTGCGCGATTTCAT
>CAIPUN010000014.1 GCA_903868245.1 uncultured Sphingomonadales bacterium
CGCACCAAAGACAAGCGCGATTGCGATGGAGGAACAAGATGGTTCATGACGTGGCTCCGATCTTGATCATCGCGATACAGAGAAACCGCGTTCTACTACAACATAAGCATTGGCTGCACATAGAACAAGGCCGCCTACCCGGTCGGATAGACGGCCTTTCATTTGCGTGTCCGCGCACAATGCGCGCTGCGGTTATTATTTGCGTGTGCCGGTCAAGCCCATCGAACCAAAGGCACCAGCCTTTACTTCGCCTGTCATGGCATCGCCCGACACCGTTGCGGTGGCGTTCAAATGCATGGGCATAGGCACAGTGATGTCCATGCCCCAGCTCAACGTATCCCCATCGACAGTACCATTGGCAATGTCCATGGAACCAAGTCCACCGGACATCTGGCCTGAAAAGCTGCCGCCGTCGCTTTTGACGGTCAACACGGCTTTTTGGTCACCCATTGGGCTTTTGATTGTTACGTCCCAATCACCATCAACTGCTGCCATATCTTTGCTCCTTATTTAGCTTTGTTGCTTGCACTGGTGTTAGCAGCTTCGGTCACCATTTCAATTGGCAATCCCAGTGCTTCCAACTGCGGTTTCACCTTCGCCGCATCGCCGACAACCAACCAAGTGATCTTGGATGGATCGACCTTAACCCGCATAGCGTCATTCAATGCCGCTGCGGTCAGCGTGTTATACTTACTAGCCAATGTTTCGGCATAGTTGAACGGCCGCTTGTTCAGGCGATCTGCCTGCATTTGTCCCAGCACCGCCGATGATTGTTCATAGCTACCTGGCAGTTTGAGGACATTGCCCTTGATCGTCTTTTCCAGCTCAGCCGCTGTGACCGGCTTCGCACCGTTAAAGTCCTTCAACTGATCGATCAAAACTTTGACCGATGGTCCGGTCTGGTTGGTCTGCACTGGCGCGAACATGTAAAATGGCACGCGGTCTTCGGCACCATTGATTTGGCTGCGAACACCATAAGACCAACCCTTGGTTTCCCGCAGGTCCATGTTGATACGCGACAAGAAGTCACCGCCGAAAATCTCGTTCGCAGCGCGCAGGGTCAGCAAATCGTCCGATCCCTTTGCATCCAACACAAGGCCCGCCAGCACCAAGGATTGCGGTGAATTTGGACGGTCAATCAACAGAATTTTTGATTCAGGCGCAGGCAATGCCACCGCAAAATTCTTCGCGGGTGCGGCGGCTGTGGTTGGTGCCCATTTGCCAAAACGCTGTTCAAGCATGGGCTTGATTTCTTTCAGGCTGGTGTCGCCCACGACAAAGATTTCCGCTTTTGATGGATGCATCCATGACTGGTGAAAATTGGCCACATCAGCGCGGCTGATCGTCGCCACGGTCTCTGCATATCCGCTACCCGTCTGTGGTCCGCCATAAGGATGCGCCGCACCGTATAGCAATGGCGGCAGACGGCGCACGGCGATGCCTTGCGGTTGGTTGTTTTCCGACTTGATCCGGGTCAGTTGCTGAACGCGGACGCGCTCCAATTCATTGGTCGCAAAGGCTGGATTTTTGATAACGTCGGCAAGCAGATCCAGCGACAGGCCAAGATTTGGTTTGACTGCGCGCAAGCTCGCTACCGTCCGGTCGAGTGAAGACCCAACACTGACGTCAGCGCCCAATTTCTCTTCGGTTTCGGCAATTTGGGTCGATGTCAGCGACGTTGTGCCTTCCATCAGCATCGTTGACATCATCGACGCAATGCCACGCTTGTCGGATGGGTCCGCCGCATAGCCCGCATTGAAGCTCACCGCGACACGGACCGTAGGTACCGCCGCGCGACGCGCGAAGAACACCTTAATGCCATTGCTTAAGGTTGTTTCTTCCACTGTCGGAAAATCGAGCGCAGGCGTGCTTGTCGGTTCAGGGAATTTGCTGCGATCCTGAAAAGCGACGGGCGCCAATACCGATACATCGTCGGCGCCTGGAGGCGCATAAAATGCAGGTGCCGTTAACGTGCCTGTGCGGCTGCCTGATCCTGCGGCAACTTCTTTATAGGCTTCGCGCTCACCGGGTTCGACACGGATTTCAAGCACGGGACGCGTCAGCCATTTCTGCATCGCGGCCTTCACCGTTTCTGGCTTTGCCAAAGCAAGGCGCTCCAATTCCTTTTTGTAGAAGGACGAATCCCCCACATATAGTTCGCCTTCAGCCAAAGCGACGGCCTTGCCGCCAAAGCCACCGACTTGTTCAAGCCCATCAATTTGCTGGGCAATGTTGCTTGCGGCAACGCGCTGCACTTCTTCGGCAGTTGGGCCGGTTTTGATATAATCGGCCAAGATTTCATCGAGGCGCTTCGCAACTGCATCAGCATCGCCGCCGGGCTTTACGTCCGCTTGAATGTTGACCAAGCTGCCATGTACAAAGGGAATAAGGTAAGCAGAAACGCCCACGACGCTCTGTTCCTGACGCACCAAAATATTATCGAGACGCGAGCTCGAAAGGCCGCCCAGCGCGCTCATCGCGATGAACAATGAATTGGCATCAGGGTCGGCAAGGCCTGGCACCACCCAGTTGCGATAAATACGCGTGGTCGGCACCTTGTCCTTCATGACGATTTTCACGTCTTTTTCGAGCGTTGGCACGGGCGCATTAACCGGCGCGACTTGCTTGCCGCGCTTGATGCTGCCGAACCATTTTTCCACCAATGGCTTTGCTTGCGCCGCATTGATGTCACCGGCCAGAACCAGAATGGCATTGTTCGGGCCATAATGGTCGATGAACCAGTTTTTCATGTCATCAAGCGAAGCTGCCGACAAATCTTCGAGGCTACCGATCGTATCATGATGATACGGGTGACCAACGGGGAACAGCGTCTCTGAGCGCTTGTAATCGACTAAGCCGAAGGGCTGATTGTCGCCCTGACGCTTTTCGTTGGAAACAACGCCGATCTGGTTATCCAGCTTTTCCTTCGTCACGGCGTTGAGCAAAAAGCCCATACGGTCGCTTTCGAGAAACAAGGCCGATTCCAACGCCGTGGTTGGCACGGTCTGAAAGTAATTGGTGCGGTCCAGCCATGTGGTCCCATTCAGGTCGGTCGCGCCGATTTTCTTGGTATATTCAAAATAATCACCCGGCGCATTTTCGCTGCCGTTGAACATGATATGTTCGAACAAATGGGCATATCCCGTTTTGCCCTTTGGCTCGTTCTTGGATCCGACGCCATACCAGATAGACACGGCTACAATGGGCGCCTTGCGGTCTTCATGGACTAAAACGGTCAGACCATTGTCGAGTGTGAATTTTTCATGCGGAATATTGACCGCATCCACCAATTTCGAAACGGGTGCTGGGGACTGCGCGAAAGCGGGGGTCTGCATCGCGAGTACCGAGCCCGACATCATAAGGGCGAGGGTTAATTTACGGATCATATTCTGCTCCTATAGATAAAAATCATTGCCGCTAAAGATAGCGGCGACACAGGCAAACACAATGTAATGCCCAAAATTTTTCGACGAACGGCGTTTAAGGCCGATAACGGCGTTTTGCGTTCTTGACGGCGTCAGCCCATTCGAAATGAACAGGCTTATACCCGCCTGCAACGAACAATTTCATTTGGTCGGTATAATGCGGCGATTCGGGTCGTGTGGTCGCCGAACCATAAGGCTGGATTGATTCCGATTGCACCTTGCCATCCTTGTCCCATCGCATCAGCATGATGTAACTATCGCCATGCCGGACGCGCATTTTGCCATCGGCTTGCTCTGCATCCCATATCGTTGTGGCACGCAAGGCATCGCTGCCGCCAAGCATTGGTAAATCGACGTTGCCGAGCCGTAGGCGCTGAATGTCGGCAAGCGGCGGGTCAATCCGGCCGAAGCGTTCTTTGAACTCTGTGACAGCCTCCTGAAGGGTTTTGCGGGCATCGGGCATCTCCTCCCCGCGCCAGTTTCGTCGTGCGCCAAAGCGGATGATGCGTTCGGCAAAGGCGTCGGCACGGCCCTTGCCATCGCTTGACCAATCCCAGCTCGCGAGCAGCTTTTGCGCTTCGGCAAGCTCGGGCGCGTCTTTCAAATCCAGCGCGGCAAAGGATGCCATCCACGCCCCGACCCAGCTTTTCTTGCTGTACATCATGTCCATTTTAATCGCGAGCAGCTCTTGCGGCGTGATCGACGTATCGGCGGCCAGCAATTCTGTTGCACGCAAGCCGCGGTTGGTCATGCCAAGCTCAATGCCCAAATAAGGTGAATAAGCCGAACGATCCATTTCCGACCCCGGACCAGCCGCCAAAAATGGTGTGTTGTTGGCATTCTGGACAAAGCCCGATGCAGGATCCACAATTTTGGGATAGCGGTCAAAGCCCACTGGCCCTTCCCACATGGCCGCCGATGTGTCGCCCGGAAGCAGCTTGGTATAATCATATCCCGGCTTACGGTCGGGGAAGAGGGCATTGTAAATATAAGCAACGCGGCCGGTCTTGTCGGCATAAATGAAATTCGTCGCAGGAATGCCGCCAATCGCCATGGATTTGGTCCATTCGTCCCAATTTGTCGCTTTGGTATTGCGATAATATTGTTCAACGACTTTTACATTGTCGATGCCCGCATAGCGGATGGCGAAAGTGCCCTTATCATTTTTGATGACCGGTCCGTGGATGGAGCGGTATACCGTCTGCGGCACGGGCAAATTGAACGGCCCCATTTTCACCGGCAACCACACCCGCTTCGATGACAATGGCATCCATTTGCCATCATAACGATATTGGTCACCCGCCTTGTTCATCACCAATTTATAAACATCGATCAGATCAGGACGGTTGACGGTATTGGTCCAACCCAAATGACGGTTGTGGCCTAACAACACGAACGGCGATCCGGGGAACAAGGCCCCTGCCATATGAAGCCCCTCGCCCGAATGCGTTACGGCTTCATACCATGCGACTTGGCCTTCATAAGGCTGGTGCGAATTGGAAATCAGCCATGTCTTGCCATCGGCCATACGCTTTGGCGCAATGGCAAAGGCGTTCGAGCCGTTCATTTCCGGATCCCGCCCAATGGGTGTCATTGACGCTGCACTTTCCTTTGGCAGCGGCTTGCCTTCGGTCAGCGCGCCAATGGCGGCATCCAGACCATAAAAAAACGGCGCGCGCAGCACGAAGCCTGTAACAATATCCTGTCCAGTTACGGGAAACAGCTTCGACAGGCGGACTTCTTCTGGATGTTTCGACGCATAATGGTTCACACCCGCGGCATAGGCCTCTGCCACCGCACGGACTTCGGGCGATAATTCCATATAGCGCTTCTCGGCAGTCTCCCGCGCGCCCAACAGATGCATCACATAGTCGACCTTGGCCCCATCGGAACCGGCAAGCGCGCCATAGCGCCCACGCGTCATGGCAACGACATCCTGTATGGTCGAAAAATCATCTTCCGCATGGGCAAAGGCCAGACCATAAGCGGTGTCGGCATCGGTCTTGCCGTTGATATGCGGCACGCCATAGCTATCGCGGACAATCTCCACATCATAAGTGCGTTTTGGCATTTCATAGCCAGTCGCCGCCAATGGCTCCCACAGCGCGCCTGCACCTGCAACAACACCCACAAGCGCCAAGGACGCCCACAAAAATTTCCGCATTTCACTCTCCCCCTGCAATGAGACCTTGTCACATCGGTCCATTTGCGTACATATCCGGCATAACCAAGATTTACGGAAAGGAAAGTCACTGTATGTTTCGCAGCTTCTTAGCCCTTGCACTGGCAAGCACGGCAATCACCCCCGCATTTGCGCAGGCCGATGTCATTGGATCGGGCATAGCACCATCCACAGCAGCGCATTCGCAGACACGACCCATTAATTTTGCGACAACGGCGCCAACATCGGGTGCGCTCGTGATATTGATGCGCAACGCGACCTTGCCAGGCAATGTGGTCGATGCCGCAACCGCGCAAGCATTAAACGCAGCCATCGCTTCGGCAAAATTTGAAGGCAAAGAGGGCAGTTCATTGTCGCTGCGCGGCATTGGCAGTTATTCCCGCATCATATTGAGCGGCGTTGGCGAGGAAGGCGACCGCATCGCCCATGTCCGCAACGCGTCGGGCAAAGCCGCACAGGATTTGCGCGATGAAGCCCAGCCCGTGACGATCACAGGCGGCTTCAACTCAGACGAAGCCGCCACTGCCGCGTTGGGCTATGCCATGGGCCAATATCGGTTCGATCGCTACAAAACCGTAGACCGCAAAACGCCGCCCACAAACCCCGTGACCATCATCAGCAGCGATGCAGGCAGCGCAGAGGCCTTATGGAAGTCACGCCATTCGGCCTTGGCAGAGGGCGTTTCCTTGTCACGCGATCTGGCGGCTGAACCCGCCAATGTCATCTATCCCGAAACCTTTGTGGAGCGTGTCCGCGCCGCATTTGGCAACACAGCGAACGTCAAAATCGAAGTTTTAG
>CAIPUN010000015.1 GCA_903868245.1 uncultured Sphingomonadales bacterium
AAACTCCAGCGCAAAATCGCGATCGGAAACAGCATCGAGACTGTTGCCCATAGGCCCATCAAAGCCAAGCGCAGCGGCGGTGGCGGCGCGATCAATCGGGAAGGATGTTCCCGCCAAAGGGGCGGCCCCCAATGGCGAATGATTCAGGCGGCTGCGGCAATCGGCAAAGCGACTGCGGTCGCGTTTTGCCATTTCATAATAAGCCATCAAATGATGACCAAGCGTCACCGGCTGCGCCACTTGTAAATGGGTGAAGCCAGGCATGATGCTGCCCACATGTTCGTCGGCGCGGGCGACGAGCGCCAATTGGAACGCGCGCAGGCCAGCGTCGATTTCCTGTGTGGCGTTGCGCACCCACAGACGAAAATCGGTCGCGACCTGATCATTACGTGACCGGGCGGTGTGCAGGCGCGCGGCAGGTTCGCCGATGAGTTCCCGCAGCCTAGTTTCCGTGACCATATGAATATCTTCAAGCGTTAGATCAACAGGCACGCCATCGGCTTGATACTCGGCGTGGACCGCGTCGAGCCCCTTTTGGATGGCGACATTGTCCGCTTCCGAAATGATACCTTTCGCGGCCAACATATCGGCGTGCGCTTTGCTGCCCGCGATATCCTCTTGCCAAAGACGCTTGTCGAATGGGATGGAGGCATTTATCTCGCGCATGATTGCGCCGGGGCCTTCGCCGAACCGGCCGCCCCACATGCTATTGGAATCCGACATGCGCTTTGTAATTGCCTTAATCCTTCTGGTGTTAACGGGGTGCGATAAAGAAACCCTCGCCGAGGGGCAAGCGCAACCCGCATCGGTCGAAAACTCTGGTGCTCCGGGCAAAGCCGATATCTTATTGGAAAGTGCAAACGGCACCCGCGCGACGCTTAGCTACAAATTTGCGGGCCAAAAGGCGCCGACCGCGCCCTTTGCGGACGGTGACGGACAGGACGTGACTTTAGCAGATTTTGAAGGCAAGCCCCTGTTGCTCAACATTTGGGCGACGTGGTGCGCACCATGCAAGGCCGAAATGCCGACCCTGGACGCGCTGGCAAAGCTGGAAAAGAACCGGATGGCGGTCATTGCGGTATCTCAAGATCTGGAGGGCCACGTGCCCGTTCTGGCCTTTTTCAAAGAGACTAAGGTCAAGAATCTGGAACCCTATACCGACGCGGACAACGCGATACTGGCCGCGTTTGACAACGCCATCGCCCTGCCAACGACCATATTATACGACAGCGCAGGTAAAGAGGTTTGGCGGATTGCGGGCGGCGTCGAATGGGATGACGCCGAAATGGCAAAGCTGCTGCGCGCGGCAGACTAAAACTATATAGAATAAGCCAAACCGGACATTTGACGGCAAATGCCTTGTGGCATCATGTTTGTCTTACATCGATTGACTAAAAAATGGTGCGCGGTGCAGTCTGTGGCGAACTGGTCTCTGACAAAACCTTCCCTGATTTACGGGATTTTTCAGGGAATATTGCAATTCTGGGCACCAGAATGGCTTCCGTTGCCGTTCGGCAATGGCGGTTCCCGTGCCTTGGGCACGCAAATTCGCTAAATAAAAAACAGGGAATTAATTTCGCCGTAACAGGGAAATTGTAAAATCCTCTTTGTATTTTCAGTGATTTACGGTGAAAAAATTGATCTGCGCTACTTGCGCGGCATCGCGCTGACGTGTAAATCGAACCCAGTCATCAAAGGATGATTGGTCCCTTTTATAGCAGAGCTTGATTGGGATTGGGGGCTGTGCCCTCCACTCGGGGATCGCTCCGACGAACACAGGAGGGTTGTGCCTTCCGATGAGGGGCTGAGCCTCGACCGAAGTGTGAGCAATGACAGTCTGGTTCGGCCAGGCGTGTCCTGTGGACGTCATTGCGAAGTTCGGAACTCTCATTCCTCTGTTCGAAAAGGCGATTTGCCATTTCACCATCATTG
>CAIPUN010000016.1 GCA_903868245.1 uncultured Sphingomonadales bacterium
CTTGTCCACCTCAGCCGCGGGCAGATCGATCTTGTTGATGACGGGCACGATTTCATGGTCATGCTCAATCGATTGATAGACGTTGGCGAGCGTTTGCGCCTCCACCCCTTGTGCGGCGTCGACGACGAGCAACGCGCCTTCGCATGCGGCGAGGCTGCGGCTGACTTCATAGGCGAAGTCGACATGGCAGGGGGTGTCCCTCAGGTTCAACTGATATGTAATGCCGTCTTTCGCGGTGTAATCTAGGCGGACGGTTTGCGCCTTAATAGTGATGCCGCGCTCTTTCTCAATGTCCATATTATCAAGGACTTGGCTCGTCATTTCACGCGCCGTAAGCCCGCCGGTTTGTTGGATTAACCGGTCGGCAAGGGTCGACTTCCCATGGTCAATATGCGCGATAATGGAAAAATTACGGATAAGGGAGAGTTCAGTCATACTGCGCCCCTAGCAGGGCCGCCCCGCCCCTTCAAGCATGGCGGAAAGGCGGTAGGTGGTATTCTAAGATAGGTTGCGCGATAGGTGCGGTGTTGCGACCTTTATCTGCGGGTTTACCCGATAGGTTGCTTGGGACGGGACTTGACCCTCACCCCCGCGCGGCCTATACCGCCCACAACATCCAATCCATCGGGAATGGCCTTGTCGTCGCGCAACTTGGCTAACGCATTGATGGATATGGGTTTTCACATACGCGAAACGGCTGCACGGCAGGACCCGATTCTTCGGGGCATTGCTATGCGGCCTTTTCTTGTCTGTGGAATGGCACGCCGCGACTGACATTTCTAACTGAGGCAAAGCACCTTATGGCATTCCGTCCCGCTCCTGCGACACTGTCGCGTCAAAAGCGTATCCGCAAAATCTTCGGTAACATCCATGAAGTTATCGACATGCCCAACCTTATTGAGGTTCAGCGCGAGAGCTATGAACAGTTCCTGCGTTCTGACCCGTCAATTGGTTATGTATCCGGCCTTGAAAAGACGCTGCGCAGCGTCTTTCCGGTGAAGGATTTTGCCGGCACTTCGGAACTCGACTTCGTGCATTACGAATTGGAAGATCCGAAATTTGACGTAGAAGAATGCCGTCAGCGCGGTATTACCTATGCGGCGCAGATGAAAGTGACGTTGCGCCTGATCGTGTTTGAGGTTGACCCAGACACCGAAGCGCGTTCGGTTCTCGATATCAAGGAGCAGGACGTGTATATGGGCGACATGCCGCTCATGACGCATAACGGCACGTTCTTCATCAACGGTACAGAGCGCGTTATCGTATCGCAGATGCACCGTTCGCCGGGCGTCTTGTTCGACCATGACCGTGGCAAAACGCACAGCAGCGGCAAATATCTGTTTGCAGCGCGCGTGATCCCTTACCGTGGTTCGTGGCTCGACTTTGAATTTGATGCCAAGGATATTGTCAACGTCCGTATCGACCGTAAGCGCAAATTGCCGGTCACGACCTTGCTCTACGCACTGGGTCTGAACGACGAAGAAATCTTGGGCCATTTCTATGACCGCGTAACTTTTGAGCGTGGCAAGGGCGGATGGAAGATCCCGTTCAATGCAGAGCAATGGCGTGCGTCGAAACCGATGTTCGACATTGTCGATGCCAAGACGGGCGAAGTTGTGTTCCCTGCGGGCACCAAGGTAACTCCACGCGCCGCCAATAAGGCCGTGAAGGATGGCCTGACCAGCTTGCTTATTCCGACCGAAGAAATCTTTGGCCGTTACTCCGCGTACGACCTGATCGACGAAAAGACGGGCCGTATCTATGTCGAAGCTGGTGACGAAATCACCGCCGAAAACCTCGAAGCTTTGGACAAGGCCGGTATCGACAGCCTTGAGCTGCTCGATATTGACCATGTCATCACCGGCGCATGGATGCGTAATACATTGAAGGCGGACAAGGCCGAAAACCGCGACATGGCGCTCGATGCCATTTATCGCGTCATGCGTCCTGGCGAGCCGCCAACGCGCGAAACCGCAGAAGCCTTGTTTGCTGGCCTGTTCTTCGACGCGGACCGCTATGACCTCAGCGCGGTTGGCCGCGTGAAGCTGAACATGCGTTTAAATCTCGACGCCGAAGACACGCTAACGACCTTGCGGACGGAGGATATCCTCGCCGTGGTCAAGGAATTGGTCAACCTGAAGGACGGCAAGGGCGAAATCGACGATATCGATAACCTCGGCAACCGTCGCGTCCGTTCTGTCGGCGAATTGCTAGAAAACCAGTATCGCGTTGGTTTGCTCCGCATGGAGCGTGCCGTGAAGGAGCGGATGAGCTCGGTTGATGTATCCACCGTGATGCCAAACGACCTGATCAACGCAAAGCCAGCGGTTGCTGCGGTGCGCGAATTCTTTGGTTCGTCGCAACTGTCGCAGTTTATGGATCAGACCAACCCGCTTTCGGAAGTTACCCATAAGCGCCGCGTTTCAGCACTTGGACCAGGTGGCTTGACCCGTGAACGCGCAGGCTTTGAAGTCCGCGACGTGCACCCAACGCATTATGGCCGTATCTGCCCGATTGAAACGCCGGAAGGCCCGAACATCGGCCTGATCAACTCTCTCGCCAGCTTTAGCCGCGTGAACAAGTATGGCTTTATCGAAACGCCTTATCGCAAGGTCGTGGACAATAAGGTGACCGACGATGTTGTGTATCTATCCGCCATGGAAGAGCAAAAGAACACCATCGCGCAAGCAAACGCCGAATTGAACGCCGATGGCAGCTTTGCCGAAGATCTGATTTCGTCGCGTGAAGCTGGCGAATTCCTGATGGCACCTCGCGACCAGATTACGTTGATGGACGTTTCGCCAAAGCAGCTGGTTTCGGTTGCAGCATCGCTCATTCCATTCTTGGAAAACGATGACGCGAACCGCGCCTTGATGGGATCAAACATGCAACGTCAGGCTGTGCCTCTGTTGCGTGCAGAAGCACCGTTTGTCGGAACCGGCATGGAAGAAACCGTCGCACGTGACTCCGGCGCTGCTATCGCAGCCCGCCGCACAGGTATTGTCGACCAAGTCGATGCGACACGTATCGTTGTGCGTGTTACTGGTGATGTGGAACCCGGTAAATCGGGCGTCGACATCTACACGCTGCAAAAGTTCCAGCGTTCGAACCAGAACACATGCATCAACCAAAAGCCATTGGTGAAGGTTGGTGACGTTATTGAGGCTGGCGACATCATTGCTGACGGTCCTTCGACCGAACTGGGCGAACTCGCACTGGGCAAGAACAGCCTCGTCGCGTTTATGCCTTGGAACGGTTACAACTACGAAGACTCGATCTTGATCTCCGAACGCATCGTGAAAGACGATGTCTTTACATCAGTCCATATCGAAGAATTCGAAGTGATGGCCCGCGATACCAAGCTTGGACCAGAAGATATCACCCGCGATATTCCAAACGTAGGTGAAGAAGCGCTTCGCAGCCTCGATGAAGCTGGCATTGTTTACATCGGCGCTGAGGTGCACCCAGGTGACATTCTCGTCGGTAAGATTACACCAAAGGGCGAAAGCCCTATGACGCCAGAAGAAAAGCTGCTGCGCGCCATCTTCGGTGAAAAGGCAAGCGACGTGCGCGACACCTCGCTGCGTCTGTCGCCAGGTGTTGCTGGAACGGTCGTTGAAGTCCGCGTCTTTAACCGTCACGGTATCGACAAAGACGAACGCGCTATGGCGATTGAACGTGAAGAAATCGAACGTCTTGCAAAGGACCGCGAGGACGAACGTTCGATTTTGAACCGCGCGACCTACAACCGCTTGAAAGACATGCTCATTGGCCAGACTGCAGCCGCGGCGCCAAAGGGCATCAAGAAGGGCGACAAGATTACTGAGGAAAATCTCAGCGAAGTCGAGCGTCACGAATGGTGGAAAATCGCCGTTGCCGACGACAAGGTCCAAGGCGATCTTGAAGCGGTCAAGGTGCAGTATGACGACGCCGTCAAGTTGATCGTTGAGAAGTTCGAAGATCGTCGTGAGAAGCTGGAGCGTGGCGATGAGCTGGCACCTGGCGTGCTCAAGATGGTTAAGGTCTTCGTTGCCGTTAAGCGTAAGCTGCAACCCGGTGACAAGATGGCCGGACGCCACGGGAACAAGGGTGTTATCTCGCGAATTCTTCCGCAAGAAGACATGCCATTCCTTGCCGACGGTACGCCTGTCGACATCGTGCTTAACCCGTTGGGTGTGCCGTCACGTATGAACGTGGGGCAGATTTTTGAAACCCATCTTGGCTGGGCCGCGCGTGGTCTGGGGATGCAAATTGGTGAGGCTCTTGAGGAGTGGCGCCACGCAAACCCGAACCCTGAAGCAGCAGCACCGCCAGCGGTGGTACGTGAACGTCTGGCTAAAGCTTATGGCGAAGAATATGCGGACGAGATTAAAAACCGCAGCGACGCCGACATCATTGAGCTTGCTGGCAATGTCATCACCGGCGTCCCAATGGGCACGCCAGTGTTCGACGGCGCACGTGAAGCCGACGTCACCAATATGCTTCAGCTTGCTGGACTTGATGGTTCGGGTCAGTCCGACCTGTTTGACGGCCGCACCGGTGACAAGTTCGACCGCAAGGTTACTGTCGGCATCATCTACATGTTAAAACTGCATCACCTTGTTGATGACAAGATCCACGCCCGTTCTATCGGACCGTACAGCCTTGTCACGCAGCAGCCATTGGGTGGTAAGGCGCAGTTTGGTGGTCAGCGCTTCGGGGAAATGGAATGCTGGGCGCTTCAAGCCTATGGCGCCGCTTACACCTTGCAGGAAATGCTCACGGTCAAATCAGATGACGTGATCGGTCGTACCAAGGTTTACGAAGCCATCGTCAAGGGTGACGACAGCTTTGAAGCCGGTATCCCCGAAAGCTTCAACGTTCTGGTCAAGGAAATGCGGTCATTGGGTCTGAATGTTGACCTGAAGGCGCATGACTTGATTGAAGGTGACGAGGGCTTTGCCGAGGCAGCGGAATAAGCAGAGATGGGCGGACTTAGATCCGCCCCCTGCCCCTGCCCTTAGGTTTTCATGGGCAAAAGCCCAATGAGGAAAAGATTATGAACGAACTGAGCAAATTCAACAATCCCATCGCCAAGGTCGAAAC
>CAIPUN010000017.1 GCA_903868245.1 uncultured Sphingomonadales bacterium
CCGCACACTCGCCATGTTCGGCGGCTTTACCGAAGGGCTGCAGTTGTTCGCCTCCTTCGCGATGCTCATGAACTTCCCACGCTTCAACAAGATGAAGGGCATGGGGCAGATTGTTTCTTGGTCCGTCCGCGACGAAAGCCTGCACTGCGAAGGCATCACCAAGCTGTTCCACGCCTTCTGTGCGGAGCGTGGCTGCCTCACCAAGTCGGTGAAGGAAGACATTATCGATTGCTGCCAGAAGGTCGTCCGTCTGGAAGATAACTTCATCGACCTCGCGTTCGAAATGGGCCCCGTCCCCGGCATGACCGCCAAGGAAATCAAACGCTACATCCGCTACATCGCCGATTGGCGCTTGGGGCAGCTTGGTTTCCAGCCCATCTACATGGTCGAAGACCACCCGCTGCCATGGCTCGCGCCATTGTTGAACGGCGTCGAGCACGCCAACTTCTTCGAAACCCGCGCGACCGAATATAGCAAGGCGTCGACACGCGGCGATTGGGGCCAAGTATGGAACAGCTTCGACAACCGTAAGAAGAAGATCACCGACATTGAACCAGCCGCCGAAAATGACGGCATGGACATGTTTGAAGCGGCAGGCGTTGCCGCGGAGTAAGCCTTCTCCATGATCTGATTTATACGCCATCGCGTTAGACATTCCCGCTGCCGCGCTTCTGCAAAGAGGCGCGGCAGTTTTTTGTGCGCATTCTGTGCCGATGCGGGGGCCACGCCGCGGCCGCCGAGCGTGTGGGTGTGGGTGTGGGTGTGGGTGTGGGTGTGGGTGTGGGTGTGGGTGTGCGGCGGTGGCGTGAAGCGCGTTGCGGTCAAGTCACTGGTAACGCTGTGTAAAGCCTCCAAATCGGATTTGACTTCACATTTTTTGACAATATGTTGGACATAGCCAGCACCCGTGGCGATTGGGACCAAATATGGAACAGCATCGAGAACCGCGAAGGAAGAACAGGAACCGATAAATGGGCAGTGAAGCAAAAAGTGATTTTCCACCGCTTTTTAGAGAATGCAGCAAGTGTGGTGGTTCCGGCACATGGAATAGGTCCGAAAAGCATGGATCTTCCATATCCTATGCCACTGAACCTTGCCCTGACTGCGAGAACATCGGTGCAATTCCAACACCCGAAGGACGTCGGATCCTTGACCTAATTGGACGTTGGCGGAGAACGGGACGAATCTAATGACAGCGAGAGTCTTCATCTCTTATTCTCACGCCGATGAGGCTTTGGTCGAAAAATTGCACAAACATATCGCCCAACTGCGCCGAGATGGAAGCGTATCAGATTGGTATGATCGCCAAATTAAAGTTAGTGATCGGATTAACGGCTCTATCATTGATGAACTTGATAGTGCTGACATCTTTTTGGCTTGCGTAAGCCCAGATTGGATAGCATCGCGCTACGCTTTCGAAGAAGAGTTCAATCGAGCACTTGAAAGAGAAAAAGCCGGCCAAATAGTCATCGCGCCCGTCATTTTACGACCGTGTGAATGGCAGGCTACAGAACTTAAAAAATTTTTGGCTCTTCCGAAAGATGGCAAAGCCGTAACTGAATATGTTAATCAAGATGTTGCCTTTTTAGAAGTTGCAACCGGCATACGTGATTGGACCAAGCGAGGAACATTGGGATTATTATCCGAAGGCAGGTCGTCGGCACCATCCAGACCGCAAGTTAGTGCTGCAAACGAAACTCGATACCGGGCGAAGCGCCAGTTTGATAAGATTGATAAGATGGACTTTATTAACTTGGCATTTGAAGAAATTTATCGATTTTTTGAGGCATCGTCGGCAGAAATCAGAGCGATTCCAAACATTGAGTGTCGCCTATCAAACCTCAGTGAGAGTTATTTTTATTGTACTGTCATTAACCGAGGCTCGGCTCGAGGCTTTGAAACGCTTCACGTGCGAAAAGGTGGCAGTTTTTCGGCAATTGACATTCTTTTCGGCGAAAAAAATGCAACCGGGACTTCCAATGGTGGTTTTTCGGTAACTGCAGATGATTACCAGCTCTTTCTATCTGAAATGATGCTTGGCAGTTACGGCGACAAAGGAAATTTAACCGCTATCGACGCGGCAAAAATGCTTTGGAATGACCTTCTTTCAAAAGTAGGAATCGATTATGCCTGAAATAGCGGGATACATTTGCAAGGTTTGCAAAAATGAGTTTGTAATTGAAATTTTAAGTGACCGTGAGGTCGTACGACAACATCGTGAAGGTCAAAGCACTTCTCCGGTAAGATGTCCTCAGTGCGCCAGCCAATCTTTGGTTAGAAGAAAATAGCCTGAGAAATGAACTCTATTGATTTTTGTGCTGGCGCCGGTGGTGAAGCACACGGGCTTAGGCAGATCGGTATTTAACATTCCGCCTTGGTGGAGATTGAACCTTATTATACAGCGGCTTAGGTCGTCTTGACCTTCTTGGTAGTGTATGATTTCTCCGTGATCACGCGGGGCGCGATGCGGATGGGGATTGGCCTTTAGATACCCCAACACCGTCACCCTGAACTTGGTTGTGCTCTGCACGCCTTCGGCTCCAGGGTCTATTCTGCCTCATAAATGCGGGGCGTGCTGCACAATGGATGCTGAAACGAGTTCAGCATGACGATATAGGGAGTTCAGGGTGAGGTAGGGTGTCAGGAGTGGAGTTGTGGTGAGGAGCAATACGCTAAACAGCAACGCTGTGGCGTATAAGCCTCATTAAGGCTACCAATACACCCTAACCCACCGACACATCAGGCATGCCCCTCAACACCCTCCTCACCCTCCCCAACGCGCTTGGCCTGTTTGCGCTGGTCAACCTGTGGACGTTCCTGCTGTTCGGCCTCGATAAATTCCGCGCTCGGGCGGGGTCCAGCCGTGTGTCCGAAGGGGCGTTGCTGACCTGGGCATTTTTCGGCGGGACCATCGGCGCCTATACGGGTCGCGCTTTATTCCGGCATAAGACGCACAAGCAGCCTTTTTCCAGCCACCTCCACCAGATTGCGTTAGTGCAGGTCTGTGCCTTTGTGCTGGCGGGGGGCTGGATGCTGACGGACGCGTTATGACAAGCCGCGCGCGTCTAGGACGGCGATAGAGCGGGTCAGCACCAGCTGCGTCGGCCGCCTGCATAATAACGCGCAAGGCCTTCTTCGACCAACAGTTCGCCCAGGCTTTGCCCACCGCGCGTCAATATGCGCAATTTGCGGCCATAGCGATCTTCATCGCGGTTGATGCTTTGCAAGCTGAAGGGGCCAGCATTGACGAGTTGGTGTAGCCGCCGCGTTGCCGCGGCACCGCGCGCCGCCTCCGCCGCGCACCGCGGTTGATGCGTTTCGGGGGTGTCGATATCGGCAATGCGGATCTTGCTACCGCGATACCATATCGTATCCCCATCCACGACGCAGTTCGGGCCCCCACCGCTTTTGCAAATGCCAAAGACGGCGGTTTCGGTATCGGTGGCGGTGGCGACAAGGGCAGCAGCGCCGGGCATGGCTCCACAAAAAATGGCAGCCGGCAGCATCAGCCGAAACGAGAGAAAGCGAAACATATGTGCACTGGACCTTTGCGCATGACGGCAGGGCCAGCGCGCCGGATAGATGCGAAATGCTTCGCACAAACCGCAGACGTTCGGACCCTGCCGTCCTATGATATCATATTTTACATATCAGGCTATATTTTGGTGCAGATCGTGCAGCTTTATGCATATGGATGGCGCATGGAAACCACGCCGCAACCCGCCACCGCCTTCAAAATCCTGACCGCCGCGCAATGGGCGCAGTTTGAAGCGGACGGCGTCTTTCACGGCGCACCTGTCGATCTGGCGGATGGCTATATCCATTTGTCGACCCAAGATCAGGTTCAGGGCACGTTGGACAAGCATTTTGCCGGACAAGAGGGCCTTGTGCTTGCCGAGGTGGATTTAACCGCGCTGAAAGATGCAATCAAATGGGAGCCATCGCGCGGCGGCGCGCTTTTCCCCCATATTTATGGGGATTTGCCGATGCACGCGATAATAGGATATTTGACCCAGATCAAAGCATGACGGCATGTCCGGCGCCATAAGGGCCTTCTCAACTGAAGGAAACCGACATGGACGTTATTCAAATTCCCGCCGTCGCCCTTTTCATGGGTATGCTTACATCATTTGCGGCAGTCATGCTGTTCGTTACGGTGGGTGATGCCATCAAACGTTAGGCAGAGGACAACGACATTTTTTGGGCGCGCTATCACAACGGTTTTTCGTAAATGCGATAAACCTTGTTAATCTCGCCATTCATGGCCTCACCCACGGACTGCATCGGGCCATTGTCGTCCAATACCCAGCCAAATTCGCCGCGCGAGGCACCAAATGTGCGTGTCGATGCTTCGCGAATATAGGCGACCATCATGAACGCCAATTGGCTGGCCAATCGTGTTGCCTGAAATTTCTTGACCACGCCCATTAACGGCACGCGCATACTGCGGACCTTGGGGGCGCGGAGCCACCACAGCAATTTTGCCCAGTTGAACGGGAATAATGATCCACCGAAAGTCGCAATTTTCTCATTGATATCTGGCCATGTCATCATGAATGCCACAGGCTCTCCATCAACCTCGGCAATGCGGATCAAATCGTTAAACACGATGGGCTTAAGCTGCTTGCCGGTATGCGCTACTTCGGCATCCGTGATGGGCACAAAACCCCAATTTCCGCTCCATGCATCATTCAATATCGACAATATAATGGCCGCTTCCGCATCAAAATTGGCCTTATTGACCTTGCGAATGACAATCCGTTCATTGCGTTCACCCGACGCGACGATACGTTGCACAAGGGGCGTCAACGGAACATCAAGCGGTATGTGATAGGTATACAGGTCTTTGACACCCGCATAGCCCGCCGCCTGTATCCACGCGCCATAAGCCGGGTTATGATGCCCCATCAGTATCGTTGGGGGGTGGTCATGGCCCTGCACCAATAATCCTGGCTCTTCCCATATTGACAGGCTCAATGGCCCAAGTGCGCGGACCATTTTTTTGTCGCGCAGCCAGGCTTCTGCGGTTTCGATGAGGATTTTTGCCACTTCGGCGTCTTCAGCCTCGAAAAATCCCCAATTGCCGACGCCGGGCCCCATGCCCTGTTCCGAAGGCTGCGCCAAAGCGAGATAATCCAAATGCGCCGAAATGCGGCCGACAATATGTCCGTTCCGCTCGGCCAAAAACAACTGTGCTTCGCCATGTTCGAACCACGGGTTTTTGCCCGGTGTAATCGTCGCCATAACGTCGCTTTTCAAGGGCGGCACCCAGTTCGGATCGTCCGCATATAAGCGGAAAGGCAGGTCGACAAAGGCTTGCTTGTCAGCCTGTGTCGAAACCGGACGAATATTGATATCTGTCATATGCTATCCCTGAAACCTTATGCGACCTGCGCTGTTCATTCTTCGGTGCGGACTAAAACCGTCTCGCCTATCAAGAAGAACAACAAAAACGGCCCCCATGCCGCAATCCATGGCGGATAAGCGCCGAGATTACCCATGGCCAAAGCGAAATTGTCAGCCACAAAATAGGTGAAGCCCAAGGCCATGCCGATGACCGCCCGTAAAAAGAGCGCGCCGGATCGGGCAAGGCCAAAGGCCGCCACTGCGCCCAGCAACGGCATCAATAATGTGGACAAGGGCCCGGATAGCTTATGCCATAATATGCCTTCAAGGTTATCCGTGCGGCGCCCAGCGGCCTTGAGATCGTTAATTGCGCGCATAAGCGGCAGGAAGGCAAGGCTGTCGCCATCGACTTTGACCACATTGAACCTGTCGGGCGTGATATCTTTACCGATGATGAGGGTTTCGGCGCGCGATTCGGTTGTTGTCGCCACATTAAACGAACGTGTCTTTTCAAGTTGCCAAGCATCGCCGGTATAGCGCGCGCGGGTGGCAGTGATCACTTGTCGCAACCCGCCATTGGCGCGCAGATATACCCGCACGTCTTCCAGAACGGTGTCATCGCCAGAACCAAGGACATTGCCGGCTTTGATAAGATCATCGCCCTCACGCACCCATATATTGTTGCGCGCATTGCTATCGGGTGCCACCGCGCCATATTCCACCGTTTGCCATGCCTTCAATCGCGCAGTGTTGGGCGCAACTACAGTATCGTTGAAAACAAAGGATATTAGCGCGACACCCAAGCTGGCAACAAACATAGGCGCCAAAATTTGATGCGCCGATAATCCAGCTGCTTTCATCGCCACCACTTCGCTGTTTTGGCTTAGCCCTGCAAAAGTGATCAAGGTTCCAAGCAATACGGAGAAAGGCAGAAATCGTGCAATAATCTGTGGCGCACGCATCGAAATATAATGCAGTACATCGCCTTGGTCATTCCCAGGAACCGAGAGGATTTTGCCGCTTTCACCAAGTAGATCCAGCGTCATCAATATCAGAACGAGCATCATCAACACGGCAAAACTGCGAATGATGAACAGCTTTGCCATATATATGGTAATGTTACGTGACGGGAAAAAATGCACGGTCTATGTCTCCGCCGATGGCGCTGGCATGCCAATGGTCGCCAGCCGCGATTTTCGGCCGAACCGGAATATGCGTTTGACCCATTTGCCGCTTTTTGTAGCAAATACCTCTAGCGCGCCAATCGGTTGCCCGCCCGGTACATGCGCGATGATATGGTACATCCACAGGATAAGTGCTGCAAAGAGCAAGAATGGCACCCACAAGGCAATGAAGGGGTCAACGATGCCCATGCCGCCCACGCCTTCGGCATATTCATTAATCTTGTGATAGGTCACCACCATCACAATTGACAAGAACACCCCAAGTGCCGACGTTGATCGCTTCGGCGGGATCGCCAATGCCAATGCAAGCAATGGGAGCAACAGCATCATGGCGACTTCCGCCAATCGGAAATGAAAATTGGCCCAAGCACGATTGCGATCAAGCGCCGGTTTCTGGGCATCCAAGCCGATTTGTACCAGCTCAGTGATAAGATATTCACGATCCTTGCCACCACGAGTGCGGAAATTTTCAATCTTTGGCAACGGAATGGGGATGTCATGGCTGGTAAAGCTTAACACTCGCGGCGATGTATAATTGGGCGCATCATGCACAAGGGTTCCTTTTTTAAGCCGCAGCAAAATCGTATCAGGATCATCAGTCCGCAGAAACTGGCCCTGCTCCGCTGTTACTGCAATAGTCTGGCCGCTTTTGCTTTGCGCGAAAACAAAAAGGCCCGACAGTGCATTGCCGTTATTTCGGCTTTCGTCGATACGGATGGTCAGGTTTTTACCGACATTGTTAAACTCCCCCACCCGCACTTTCGCGCCAAAGGCACCTGAACGAAGTTCAAAGCGCAGCTCTTCATACAAATAGCGCGAACTTGGTTGAATAAAGCCAACAATCGCGAAATTGACGGCGGCAAGGGCGATTGCGAGCATGAATGGGACACGCAACAGGCGAAAATAGCTCATGCCTACTGCGCGAAAAATGTCGAGTTCTGAGGATGTTGCCAATCGGCGGAAGCCCAGCAAAATACCAAGAAGCAGACCGATGGGGATACCCAAGGAAAGATATTCGGGCACAAGGTTCGCAAGCATGCGCCACACGACGCTAACTGGTCCGCCTTCTGCCGCCACAAAGTCAAACAGGTTCAGCATCTTTTCCA
>CAIPUN010000018.1 GCA_903868245.1 uncultured Sphingomonadales bacterium
ATAGACATTGTTATCGCTGCCATGTGCTAACGGCAATGGCTAGGCTAATCCTTCTACACCCTGCTTAAATCTCGGTTCAGATCACAAGTATCTCGCCAACGTGGCAAATAGATATGCCGCGCCACAAAGATAGCTCCCAAATGGCAATAAATTACGAGATTGCTTGAGCGTTGTTCGCGTCACTAAAATGAGGCACAAACCAATAGCACTTGCGCCCAGCAATATTATCGGCAGCGCCTGCCATCCAACCCATATTCCTAAAGCGCCAAAAAGTTTCGGGTCCCCTGCCCCCATGCCTTCATATCCGCGCCATCGTTTGAAGCCGACACGGATGGCTTCCAAAGTAGCAAACCCTGCGACCATCCCCAAGCCTCGGTCGAACCAAGTGAGCGATGGATTCAGCAGCAATCCAGCCAAAGGCCCGGCGATTGCCAGCAGGATAATTAGGCGATCAGGCAACCAGAAATGCCGCCAATCTAGAATAACAAGCGGTAGTAATAACCAACCAAAAACAGCCGCCCCGATAGCCTGAATTGGCGGTAAAAACAGGATTGGAAAGGTGCCAACTATAATTGCCACAACTTCGACAATTAGGGGCATAGCTCCGATTTTCTCTCCGCAAGCCCTGCATTTTCCTTTAAGCAGGACGAAAGAAATAATAGGAATCAAATCATAGGCGGCAATATTGCTGGCGCATTCGCCGCACCGCGAACGACCAGTACTGATGCTTTCGCCATTGGGCCATCGGCTGCATAATGCGGCGATAAAACTGCCCCAAACCGCGCCCAATAGAGCAAGATTCACAGGCAAAAACCATAACGGCATTGCCGTAAAGACATCGCGGAAATGTAACAGAACGTCGCTCAGAACCGACCCTTTTGGATCATGCGATAACCGCCCGCGACGGCCCGGAAACCTGCGAGGTTTAACACAGCAGCTTGGTCGCCCCGGTCGCCGTTAAGCATAACGGCCACGGTGTAGGAGCCATCTGCCGACAATCGTATGTCCGCGCGTTCCATCGCGGATTGGCTGACCAATGGCAGCAATAACTGCGCCCCATCGCAACGGGGTTGACCCAGCATCCCATTCTGTAAATTTAACCCTGGCATAGTGTCCGATAAAGTCAGTCGGACTTGCCCGCTTGCTTCCATGCAGCGGCCACCGGCAAAGCGCGCGGAAACGCCTTCAAATTGGATATTCTCAGCCGGAAACGGCGCGAGCAGAGCGCCCACTGGCAAGGTTGCGGACAAATTTCTGACCGAGACACCATTTAAGCTGCGTGATACAGACCCCGTTATCCCAGGCACAAATTGTGCGTCACCCCGTGACAGCAATATTTCTGCGCGGCCCATAAACAGCGGGCCAAACAATAAACGTGCATTGACGTCGCCCACGGGCAATTTGCCAAGGCGCAAGTCGCGGATGGACCCGTCCCAAATGATGCCATCAACTTTACGGGCGGTTACCCCGTCACCAGCGATGATGGTCCGCAAGGGCATGAATAATATCGCAGCAGCAGCCAATGCTGCGACCGAAGCAATAGCAAAGCGCCGTTTCATGGAGCGCTCATCTGCAACTGCGCATCCACCGTTACGGTGCTGTTCGCGCCGGGTCGCAAGGCGATACTGCGCACAGAAACATTCTGACCCTCAAGCTCGGTCAACCACGCGAGCAAGGCTGGCGCCCGTGCTTGATCAATCCGGAAGCTTATTTGTCCTGGTGCGCTATTGGCCGATTTGACGAGGTCAAAACCCTTTTCCGCCGCATTTTGGGTTATCAAAAGGTCAATATCCGCCGTTGCTTTAGTAAGCGGCCTCGCCTGCTGCTGCGCTGCATCCACCGACGCGACTATACGTCCGTGTCGCTGGACCGCTTCTTCATGATCTAACTTTGCCTGATCAATGGTTGACAATGTGGGAAGTAAAATCCCGAAAATAGCCACCACAAGCCCTGTCAGTGCACCCGCCGCACCGAGGAGCCATTGCTCGCGCCGTGTCAGCGCGGCAAACCATTTGCCTAATGCAGCCATCATGGCATCCTCACTGTCATGTCTACCAAGGTCGCACCGGTCGTGTCTTGACGGGGCGTTGCCGTGATGCGGAACCCGTCCTGCTGAATGGTCACAAGCGCTTTGTTGATATTATCCGCCGTGGGTGCTGCCAGAACTACGGTCAAAATGCCATCCGGCGTATATCGTAATTCGCGCACGGACACATTCGGCGAAGCTTTTACGCTGCGCCACAAGGCGGCAGAAAGCGGTCCAAAACTGCCCTGTGTTTTGCCCTGACGATTAAGCGACGCGGCCAGCATGCTTTCGGCTTGATCAATATCCTGGATAGCCGGATCAATCTTCTGCGCCGCAGACAATGCAGCATCATTTTCAGACGCAGTTGCGGTCCAATATTTCGCCAAGGTCGCAAGCGTGATCAACATTGTCACAACAAGCAGTGCGGTCAAAAGCCGTCGTACCCAAATCTTTTGCTCTGGGCTTATCCAAATCGCCCGCTCCCGTTTTGCAAACACGCCTTCACGTAAGTTCAACAATGGCGCGGCGCTGGCGGACACCAGCATGGACCGAAGCGAGTCGGGGTCAATAATTTCTATATGCGCGTCGCCAATGAATAGATCGCGCAACACGACTTCGTCCGGTGCCGCAAATTGCGCACCGCGCAGGACGGATAGCCCGTCCATTTCCGCCCTAAATACGCCATCCGAATGCACCGGCAACGACAATGCGAAGGGCAGGACGATGTCGGGGCTTAGTCCCCGCGCGCCAAGCATATCCAACCCGCGCTGCATAACCTCCGACCCGATTGTCGCTGTAGCAACCACGTCATCATAATCTGCACCGGCGCTGCAATGCACAAGGCCAAGCGATTGTTCGGTTGCACGCAGCTTCGCAACGCTTTCGGCCTGACGCCCCTGCATATCGGGCAGCGTGAACCATTGGCACCGCACATCCTCCGACGCGACAACTGTCATCACAGTCCGATCTTCAACCATCGGCACAAAATCGGAAAGCGCACCTGCATCCTGCCAAATGCCATCGATGACACGAAATACCGTCGGATCGTCCCGATCAGATGTCGGGAAACGGGTAATGACCAGTGTCATTCCTCCTCCCCCCAACTACGCCAGACAACGCGCGCAGGAACGGGTGCAGCGACAATCATCGATTGTCCGGCAAGCTTGAGTTCGCCAAATGACACTATTGTGCTCAACAGGAAGTAATTGCTTGTCAGTTTTACCTGCCCTTGAACCAGAGAAGACGGTTCCAGCGCGGCAATTTCAGGCGCCGCCCAGAATCGAATGAGGCTGCCATAGCCACTTGATGGCCGCTTGGCGAGATAGCTGCGCGCTAAGGTCAAATTCATTTTTCCCGGCGGAAAAAGCATCGCCAGCAAAGGTGCTTGTTCGGGTAGCAAGGTGTTAACATTCAACGGCGATAAAACCGGATCGGGCAGCGCGCAGATCCAATCCTGCAACTTTGCATATATGGCGGGGGTTACCCCCTTCACCGCGCGCAACTCGCTTGGATGCGCATACAGCCTGTTCGCCACAAGATACGGGGTTGCAACAGAGCGATACCCATCATCCTCCGTGCCATTTGGCAACGGCGTCACATTGCTATCCGCCCAATCAGCGCCCGCCGCAGCAATAAAGCGCGCGGTGTTTTCGTTGATGCCCAACCCGACCATCAACGATATCATCTGTTCTTGCCCTGCTGCGCTCGCAACATATTGGCCACCCGTTTCAGTTACCAAACTGTTCAGATTGAAGCAGTTACCCGCGTCACGCACCGAAGCGGTGGCAGACCCTATCGGAATAGGAATAACTTGCGTTTTGCCTAGCCAATCCCCCGCTAATGTCGTTTGCGCGGCATCGCGTGCCACCAGATCCTCAATACGCGCAGAGGCAATCGCCTCCGTCGCATAGGTAAACAACCGCGCCTGTGCCAGCGCGTTGCCATTGCCGGACAATTTGCTCGATAAATTAAGGCGATCAAGCGTCGTTGCCGCAATCACCGCCAGCACCGCCACCATCAGCAGTACCGACAATAAAGCCGCGCCGCGTTCTGAAGGCTTTTGAGGCTTCATTCTGCAGCGCCTGTTTCAATGCTCGGCGGTGGAACGCGTGTTTGTGGTCCAACCAGAAAAAGCATGCGCTGGGGTGGCTTACCCGCCAAATTGATGTTTAGGGCGATAGCGCGCGGCAAAGCATCCGCATCTGCCGCAGTCCAATCATCACGCCAAGCACCCGTATCATCACGAAATTCGACCGTTGCAGACGATATATCCTCCAACAAAACCGCGGCATCTGCAGGCGCTGTTCCGTCCAGCATCGGCCAACTTAACCGCTTGAGCGCGCCGCCTTCCAATACATAAGTCACGCGTTGTAGCCCTGCCCTGGGTGCACCGTCGAAGTTGGACCATCCTGCCCGGACAAAGCCAAATATGGTGCCGGGGACGCTTGCTCCATTTTGGGTGAAGGCTGGAACGGGTTGGCCGGATTGATCTCGCACCGGCCGGACGATGACCTGCGCTAGGTCGCCTTCTAAACTATTGGTCAAGCGATTGGACAATGCCATTTCTTCAAGCCGCATTTTCACGGCAATTTGGGTATCGCTACCGGAACGCAGCAGCATGACGCCAGCCACCGAAATGAGCGCAAAAATCGCGAGCGCAACAAGCAACTCTATCAAGGTAAATCCTGCTTCAGAATTTCGCGCTTCGGTCACTGTTCAACTGGCCTTGCAATCGTCAGACGCGCCTTGCGCAATGCGGCATTACCCGTTCCGATCACATCAATTTCTACAGTTACGAGGCGGCTATCGTCGGTAGAATTTGTTGTGGCAGTCCATTTCCAGTTTTGACCGCCGTTTAATTCTTCGCCGCGTGTTTCGCCGAGCGTTGGCGGCGTGGGGTTAGACAATATTTCCACAGCCACATTCCGGGCCACTTGCCACGCCATATTACTATCACTCAAATTGGATGTCGAGCGCACCGAATATCCCTGCAAACGCACCATAGCTAAGGCCGCGAGGCTAAAAATCGCGAGCGCCACCATGATTTCCAACAGCGTAAAACCATTGCGTGACAATGAATATTTAACGGACAATGCGGATGTCCCCAGTTGCGGCGAGCTTTAGCGTGACCGTTACATTGTCATGCTTAATTGCAATATTGGCGGCGCTTGACGGCAAGCCAGTACTGTCGAAGGCGAGCCGCATTTGCCTCGCGCCGGACATATGAACCGTTGTGCCACTTTTCCAATCGGTGGTTGAGAATGGAGGCTCGGACAACGCGAGCCAGTTCCCATTATTGCGCGTTTCAAAGCCATAGCCCGACGGACGCACAGTGACGGCCATGGTGCGCGATTGCAATATGGCGTTGTCGCGCAAGGCGGCAACACGGGCAGCAAATTGCTCTGCCTCATCACGTACGCCACGTTCGGGCGAGCCAACCGTCATAACAACGGCCGTGCTCGCTATACCGATGATGAACAATACGACCATCAACTCCACTAAGCTGAAGCCGCGCGCATTATCCTGAACGATTATTGGGACTGATCGCTTAGTCGCCGTAAATGTCGGCATTGTCATTCTCACCGCCAGGCGCGCCATCGGCACCGAGCGAATAGATATCAAAGGCGCCATTTTTGCCAGGTATGCTATACTGATATGGACGATTCCAAGGGTCCATAGGAAGCTTCTTGATATAGCCCTCGCTGCGCATTCCTGTCGCGGGTGGTGTAACCAATGCTTGAAGACCTGCACCTGCGTCCGGGTAGGTAAGATTATCAAGGCGATAGGTTTCCATCGCCTGCCCCAATACAGCGATGTCTGCCCGTGCCTTTTGCACCATGGCCTTGTCCTGATTAGGTAGGACATTGATCGCCACGACCGTTGTCAGCAGCGCCAGAATGAACAAAGTCACCATCATTTCCACTAAGGTAAAACCGTTGCGCTGCGCCTGAACTGCCTTGCGACGGAACTTCGCCGATGGTCGGCTGGTATCCGTGAAAAGATTAAATAATATTCGGAGCATTTTCTATAGTCCCGTAAGATTCTGAAGTTGAAGAATAGGCAGCAATATTGCCAAAATAATGACCGCAACCACGCCGCCCATGACGACAATTATCAAGGGTTCCAGCAGTGACAAAGCGGTGCTGGTGAAGGTATCAAATTCGCGTTCCAGATATTCGGCCGCACGCTCCAGCATGATATCCAAATGCCCCGCGCTCTCGCCACTTGCCGTCAAATACACTAACAAAGGCGGGAAAACGCCGCTGGCACGCATCGCGCCGGAAAGACTACCCCCGCTGCGCACGGATTCCACGATTTCGTCATTGGCCCCAGATAGCACCTTATTGCGAATAGTGCCACCCGTCAGGCGCAAGCCTTCCAACAAGGGCAAGCGGCTTGCCACCATAGTGGCCAGTGTCCGTGCCATCCGTGCAGCGTGCAGGTTGCGTAATAGCTTTCCAAGCACCGGAATGCGCAGGATATTGCGGTCCACCGCCAAACGGAAAGCTGGCTGTTTTAAAGCTTGCGCGAAAACGAACGCGCCCAGCAAGGCGACGATGATCAGCACCCAGTAATAATTCGCCAAAAATGCCGAAATCCCAATCACCATTCGCGTTATCAGCGGCAATTGCTGATCAACATTGTCAAATTGTTCGACCACGCGCGGTACAACGGACACCATCAAACCCATCACAACGAGGATCGCGACGAGCGACAGGATTGCCGGATAAGCAAGCGCGCCAATCAGCTTACCCCGCATCTCCGCTTGCCTTTCGAGTAGCACAGCAAGCCGCTCTGTTATCAGCGGCAATGTGCCCGCACCCTCACCTGCGGCAATCATCGCGCGATATAAGTCTGGAAAACTATTGCTTTCGCGCCGCATAGCGTCGGACAATCGTTGGCCTTCAACAACGCCGGCGTGAACGCCCGTCAATATCTGGCGTACATGTGGCTGCTCACTTTGCCGGCTAATTGTCCGCAGCGCTTCTTCCAGGGGCGATACCTGCGCCAAGGAAGACAATTGCCGCGTAAACAATGTCAGCTGTTTTGCGTTTAACCGTGGCTGCCGTTTCAATGGAAGATTGGCAAGGGCCGACACACGCGTTTCGGCCGGCTTTACGTTCACAATATAGAGTTTTTTCGACAGCAATGCTTCGCGTGCTAGTTCATCATTGGCCGCAGATATCCGCCCGCGCCGTTCTCGTCCGTCGGGGTCGATGGCATGATACGCAAATTCAGGCATCAACGATGTCTTCACGGCGTGAAATGCGAATAGCCTCCTCTGGCGTGGTTTCCCCGCTCCGCACCAATTTGCGCGCCGCAGCACTTAAATTGGGTTGGTTCACAAACGCATGGCGCGCCAATATAGCTTCATCGCCGCCATCATTGATCAAGCGGCGTATCGTGTCATCGACGCGTACAGCCTCAAACACACCGATACGGCCCAAAAAGCCGGTGTTGTTGCACTCTGGGCAACCGACGGCCTTATAAACTGCGGTGCCCTTGTCAAAACCAAGCAACGACGCGGCATTGCCGTCGGCCTGAACCGTTTCGCGGCAATGCGGACACAAGCGGCGCACAAGCCGCTGTGCGATAACAGCGCGCAAAGTCGAGGCCAGCAAGAAAGGTTCCACCTTCATATCGCGCATACGGGTAATGGCTCCCAGCGCATCATTTGTGTGCACCGTGGTCAGCACCAAATGGCCGGTAAGCGCCGCTTGCACAGCGATATCAGCGGTTTCTCGGTCGCGAATTTCGCCGACCATTACGACGTCAGGATCCTGCCGCAAAATCGCGCGCAAACCCGCGGCAAAGGTCATGCCGACTTTTGCATTAACCTGCGTCTGGCCAATGCCTTCAACGGCATATTCGACGGGATCTTCCACCGTCAATATGTTGCGGGAACCGTCATTAAGTCGCTTTAGACCTGCGTATAATGTGGTGGTCTTCCCCGAACCCGTCGGGCCAGTAACCAAGATAATGCCATTGGGTTCAGCCAACGCTTCGCGCAAGATTTTAAGAGTCTCTTCGGACATGCCCAGCAGATCAAGCGAGATCCCTGCATTTTCATTGTCGAGGATACGCATAACAACGCGCTCGCCAGCGCGGCTGGGTAAGGTCGACACACGGACATCGACCATCTTTCCACCAAGCGTTAGGCCTATACGGCCATCTTGCGGAATCCGGCGTTCCGCTATGTCCAAACGCGCCATGACCTTGATACGGCTGACCACAACGGGCGCAACGTTAGCGGGGAGCCGAAGCCGTTCCTGCAATACGCCATCGGCGCGCATACGTATCACAAGGCCTGTTTCATAAGGCTCGATATGAATATCCGATACACCTTGCCGCACAGCCTCTGCGATAATGCCATTAATCAACCGGATAACGGGCGCATCGTCGGCGCTGTCGAGCAAATCATCGGCGCTTGGTAACATATCGGACAGCAAATCGCCGTCGTTACTGCCAATTGAGCCTGCCATTGCGGCAGAACTGCCGTCCATGGCATAATGGTCGGACAGATACCGATCGAAAGTCTGGTTATCTGCTATCTCAACATCAAACGGCATCGCCAAATAGCGCCGCACTTCGAGCAGCATCAAAGGATCTGCGCCTTCGCGCATTGCAACAATTAAACGCGCGTTGCTCTCATGACGCAACACCAAGCCGTGCGCCTTGGCAAAGGCATAAGGCAAATCCAGAACTGGCGTGATTTGGGCACCGGTAACAGGAGCGTCTGCTTCGACGCCAGCTGCACCCTGTGGTCCTAACGCGCCGTGCGGATCGGTCATTATTGTCCATCCCCGCTGGGCGTCGATATAGCGCTCGCGGGCACATCCGCAGGTTTGAGCGGACCAGCTGCTGGTTGCCGCGTCAGATTGCCGTCTGCACCGATCATGATGTCGTTCGCCTGCGCTTTTGGTTCACTCGGTGGTGCGACGCCCATATAGTCGCGCAGCAATTCATCGATGCTTGGCTCCATATCGGGATTACGCACCTTCTGCATATCGCGTACATAATCATAACGACGCGCTGTCAAACGATCACCATCCTCGCGACTGCGCAAGATTGTAGGCCGGATGAAAACCATCAGGTTGGTTTTGCTGCGGCTGCGGCTGCGCGACTTAAACAGCTCACCAATCAAGGGAATGTCGCTGAGCAACGGAATACGTTCAATCGTGCGGCGCTCGTCATCGTTAAGCAGCCCGCCTATCGCCAACAATTGACCATCGCCGACCGTCAACGTTGTTTCGAACTCACGTTTATTGAGGACAAGGTCATTGGACCGCGAAGATACTGGGCCAGCAACGCTTGACACTTCTTGCTTAAGGAACAGCTTCACATCACCTTGCGCGTTCACCTGTGGCGTAACCTCAAGCTTGATGCCGACTTCCTGCCGCTGCACGGTACGGAATGCATTTTCAAAGTTTGCAGACAATTGCTCACCCGTGCTGACGGGTACTTCCTGGCCCACTAGGAACTTCGCCTTTTGGTTGTTCAACGTCACAATGTGCGGCGTCGCCAAAAGGTTGGATTCCGTGTCCGCTGCAATTGCATTGATGATGGTGCCAAAAATCGCATTGTTACCGATATCAAGGGCAAAGCCACCAAAGCCGCCAGTCGCGCTTAAAATCGAAGCCGCGGCGGCCTCTTGTAGGCTGTCACCCAACGCGCTGTTGGTCGCGGTGGTGGTGGTGTTACCATTCACCGTGGTCGTCGTGCGTGTCAGCTCCTCAGCCCCTACGGCCCCAGCTATGGTCAGGATGTTGGGCGAGGCGTTGGAGTAATTGGTCGCAGCAAAAGGCGCATCTTTACCCCCCACGAGGAATTGCACGCCAAGCTTTTTGGCGGCGTCATTTCCGATTTCCACCACAATAGCTTCCACCAGAACCTGTTCAGGCCGTGTATCCAATTGCCGGATCAATTCGCCCAAGCTGCGCTGCACGTCCGGATTGGCCGCGACGATGAGGGCATTTGTGCCTTCATAACGCGTCACAACAATAGGCCCGCGTCCGCCAATGCTGTTCTTGCCTCCGCCAGATGATGTGGCAACGACGGGTGCAGCTGAAGCAGCCTGTGTCGCGCCATTTGCAGCAGGAGCCACGGACGGGATATCGCCGCCCCGCGCACCACCGCTTTGTCCGCCAATCAGCGACTGGACCGTTTCCAGCAAAGTTTCGGCGTTCGCATGCTCAAGCCGATAGACGCGAATTTCCGCGCCAGATTGTGCACGGGCATCTAATTGTTTCGCCATTTCGGCAAAGCGCGCGACCGAACTGGGTTCGCCGCGCAATGCAATTGCGTTACTGCTGTCGATGGCAGCAATCGACACCGGTGGTCGCGCGCCTTCGCCGCCACCTTGGCCGGCCAATCCTTGCAATGCGGTCGCAATTTCACGTGCACCAGCATTATCCAGCGTCACAATTTGGGTCGCGGCGCTATCACGGTCAATTTGGCGGATTAAATCGCGGATGCGGCGAATATTGTCGGCATAATCCGCCACCACAAGGCTATTGGCGCTGCGGTTCGCCGTGAGAGAGCCTTCTCGGCTGATTAAGGGACGAAGCGTTTCCACCGCCGTTGTTGCGTCAATTGACCGCAAGCGGAACACTTCGGTTACAAACTGGCTAGCAGACTCGGCGCGGCTGCCTACCCGCGTGGGCTGCGTTGCCGCACCGTCGGAGGGCTGAATGCGATATCCCCCACCGCGCATGGGAATGGCAACAAGGCCGTTTGCGCGCAGCGTCGACAGGAACACTTCAAAATATTCCGAACGCGACAAGGGCCTGTCCGTAACAACCGACACCTTACCGCTGACGCGTCCATCGACGATGAACGTTTGCCCCGTCACGCGCGCAGCGTCCTGCACAAAGGCGCGGATGTCAGCGTCGCGGACATTCAAAGTCTGCTGCGCCACCGCTGGCGTTGTTAAAACAAGCGTGCTGCACGCCAACCACAAGGAGAATTTACGGATCACTATTGTTCCAAATTTAGAGCGATGGGGACCTTTGAACCGCCGCGTTCGACTTCGACGCTAATACGGGCTCCAGGGCGAAATTGGGCTATGACATCCGTGGCTGATGAAACAGGACGGCCATTGACGGCAACAACGACATCACCTGCTTGAAATCCAGCGAGCTTAAGCATCGTCCCGTCGTCTTGGGCTTTCAACACAAGGCCGGTTACCCTGCCCCCTTCATTACGCGGGGCAAAGCCAATGGCCTTTTGTAGAGTTTGGGCGTTCAATCCGCCCGAGGCGGGTGCAGCAGGTGTGGCCTGCGACGCAGCTCCGGATGGGCTAACGGTTTCTGCCGGAACCGACTGATCCAGATACAGCGATTCCTTCACCCCGCCGCGCGATAAAATCACATGGTCAAAAGCAACAGCGTCCAACGTAACGCCCGGCGCGACTTCTTCACCCACGGCAAAGCTATTCTGGATACCATCTTCACCGGCAATGATGGCGGAACCACCACCCGAGCTTTCATTGGAACGCACGCCAAACAAAACCAG
>CAIPUN010000019.1 GCA_903868245.1 uncultured Sphingomonadales bacterium
CCCCAGCCGCGCACATGCTTGTGCACAATATGCGCCTTTGCCTTTTCTTTCAGATCAGGGGTGATCCACATATGGTCCAGCCTACGTCCGCGGTCGGACGTCTCCCAATCCTGCGCCCTATAGCTCCACCATGTATATAATTTCTTCGACGGTTCGACAAAGTGCCGCGCAACGTCCACCCAGTCTGCTGCTGCCTGAATTTCCGCCAGATGCTCAATTTCAATGCGGGTATGGCTTACGACATTGACCAATTGTTTATGGCTCCAAACATCTTGCTCCAGCGGGGCAACGTTAAAATCACCCGTGAGGACTGTCGGTTGCGTGACGTTACGCGACCATTCGGCCATGCGTTTTAGGAAGGCCAGTTTCTGTCCGAATTTGGAGTTAACCTCGCTGTCAGGGACTTCGCCACCGGCGGGAATATAGACATTGTCGATCCGCACGCCCTTGGCTGCGTCGATGTTTAACTCTGCACCAACATGGCGGGCCTCGCCGTTGGCCTGCCAATCCTCCACCCTGCGGTTGATAAGCGGCAGTTTGCTGACGATTGCGACGCCATGGTGCATAGGCATGCCATTGACGACAAAATGACGGTAACCCAATTGCCGGAACAATCCTTCAGGAAACAAGCTGTCGATGACTTTGGTTTCCTGCAGACATAAAACGTCCGGCGCTTCTTCTTTCAAATAGCGTTCGACAATGTCGATACGGGCGCGGACCGAGTTAATATTCCACGAAGCGATGCGAATGGTCTGGGACATAAGATAAAAGCCCTAGATGCCTGAAGCGTCAGGGGCAAGCGGGTGAAGGCATTTGAGTCAAAAAAGCAAAGCCCTCATCCCGGGGGCATTTGGGATGAGGGCTAAGCTTGCGTTCGTCACGCGGATATCAGCGATGTTTAAAGTCGCGGGCAACAGGGGGAAATCCACACGGACGGACATCCACTGATAGGTCGACTATACTGTGGCCTTCCTGTCTTTTAGATGAACAACTTAAGCGCATGCCGCAACTTGTCGGTGGTGCGCTTCCGTTCATCGCTCGATTTTACGATTTTCGCCTGACTGGCCGCGGATCTTTCCACGTGAAGGCGTTTTTCGCGATCGTATTATTATAGGTGATATTATTGAGTCGAATGGTGGTGCGGTTGTTTTTGGAATCCAGCGCGACCCATCCATTCAAAGTCAATCCGCCGGGCGCGCCGGGCTTGTCCACGAATATCATCGTGATAGTTCCATATTCGGGACGCTTTGGATCGCGGACTTCGACACTAACAACATCATTAGTAGACGTTGGAAGTATCTTACCGAAGCGCGCGAGATCCTGACCGGGGTCAAGAAGAGCGGCCAATGGACTGTTACGGATCGGCCAACGCTGCACTTGCTTGACCTCATAATCCACCATCGTCAGCGCTCGACCGTCCGCGACGATCAACAAGGGCACATCTTTTTGGTACTCAAAACGCACTTGCCCAGGCCGCTTCAACAGCAACTTGCCGGTCAGCGTTCCGCCGCTCCGGTCTGTCTGCGTGAAATTGGCTGACATCGTGCCCACGGCTTTCATATGCCGCACCACCCGCGCCATCTGCTCGGACGATGACTGCGCAGGGCTAGGGGTCGTTGCAACGAGCGCGATCGGCACAAACAACATGGCATATTTTGCAAAAGTCATCTTTGTTTCCTCGGAATGGATTGCTGCAGCCATTATCGTGACTGCGTTGAACCACGTCTTAACGGCTAAACTGGGTCGCCGTTGCGGTCGCGCAGCACTTCCCGGCGGCCAATATGGTTCGGCGCGCTGATGAAGCTATCTTCCTCCATCCGGTCAATCAACCGCGCAGCGCTGTTGTAACCGATGCGCAATTGCCGTTGAATCCAGCTTGTTGAGGCCTTCTGGCTTTCGAACACGATCTGGCACGCTTTACGATATTGCGAATCTTCTTCGCTATCGTCACCGCCCATGCCGCCAAAATCGAAACCGCCATCTTCGGGTTCTTCAGTCACAGCTTGGATATACTCAGGCTGCCCCTGGCCACGCCAATGGTCGGCAACGCGGCGCACTTCATCGTCGGAGACAAAGGGTCCGTGAATACGCGTCAATCCCCGACCACCTGCCATATAGAGCATGTCGCCCTTGCCCAGAAGCTGCTCTGCGCCCTGTTCCCCAAGAATGGTCCGACTGTCTATTTTTGACGTCACATGGAAGGAAATGCGGGTGGGCAGGTTGGCTTTGATGACGCCCGTGATAACATCGACCGAGGGGCGCTGCGTTGCCATGATCAAGTGAATCCCAGCCGCCCGGGCCTTTTGCGCGAGACGCTGGATCAGGAATTCGACTTCCTTTCCCGCGGTCATCATCAGGTCTGCTAGCTCATCAACGATGATGACAATCTGCGGCATGGGTTCGTAAGCGAGGCTTTCTTCCTCATATTGCGGTTGGCCAGTCATCGGGTCATAACCGATCTGCACCTTGCGACCTAATGGCGCACCTTTCGCCTTTGCGTTGCGCACTTTTTCATTGAAGTTCGCAAGGTTGCGCACGCCAAGCGAGGACATCATACGGTAGCGCTCCTCCATCTGCTCAACGGCCCATTTCAAGGCGCGGATGGCCTTTGCAGGCTCAGTCACGACAGGCGATAGCAGATGTGGAATGTCGTC
>CAIPUN010000020.1 GCA_903868245.1 uncultured Sphingomonadales bacterium
AAAAGAGAGATGGAGATTGTGGATCTTGTGTGCCTGGGATTACGCAATCGCCAAATCGCAGATCGTTGCGCATTAACCGAAGGCACAGTAAAAATTCACCTCAACAGTGTTTACCGAAAACTTGGTGTTGCCTCTCGTGCAGAATTGATCGTGAAACGCGAGGGTATGCGGTCCACACAGAGTTAAGCTTTTAATAGCAATTTGCATATATTTTCGCCGAATTGACAAAGGCAGCATTGGTCACGTCGCCCGCCGAGACCCGTGTTAAAATGACTTTGGATCAGTTATTTAATGTCCACGACCCACGCTGCAAATTTATTTGCGGCACTTAAAACCCGCATTTATCAATGCAATCGATTATACTGACAAATCAATCTCATTGGGTTCCCAGCTACAGGCCCCATATGACACACTCAACCTTTGGAGAATCAAAGGTGAATTGGGAGCTTTTTACGTCATGAAAATACGCAACATCCTCACTGTCGCTTTGCTGGCCGCCACATCATCGATGGCGCTCACCACCGCCGCAGTTGCCGAAACCACAGAAACAAAAATCGAGTGGTGGCCAAAGAAGGTCGACCTTACCGCATTGCGCCAGAACGAAGCGCGCGCCAATCCCTATGGCGATGACTTCAACTATGCCGCTGAATTTGCCACGCTCGATTTGGACGCCGTAAAGGCAGACATCCGTAAGGTTCTGACGACATCACAACCTTGGTGGCCTGCGGATTATGGGCATTATGGCCCATTCTTCATCCGTATGGCTTGGCACAGCGCAGGTACTTATCGCACAGGTGACGGGCGCGGTGGCTCTGACGGTGGCGAGCTACGCTTTGAGCCATTAAACTCGTGGCCGGATAACGTCAATCTGGACAAGGCTCGTCGCCTCGTGTGGCCCATCAAGCAAAAATATGGCCGCAAGCTTTCATGGGGTGACCTCATGGTCCTCACGGGCAATGTCGCTATGGAAGATATGGGCTTCAAAACCCTTGGATTTGCTGGTGGTCGCGTCGATTCATGGCAGCCTGACCTTGTCTTCTGGGGCCCTGAGGCCGAGCTTTTGGCTGACCGCCGCCGTGACTCCAAGGGCAATCTCAAAGGACCATTGGCCGCATCGCAAATGGGCCTGATCTATGTGAACCCAGAAGGCCCTAATGGCGTTCCTGACCCGTTGGCCGCAGCTGCCGAAATCCGCCGTGCCTTCAGCTCGATGGCGATGAACGACGCCGAAACCGCTGCATTGATCGCGGGTGGGCACACTTTTGGTAAAGCACATGGCGCACGCAAGCCTGAAGAATGCGTCGCCGGTGACCCTGGTGTCTCCCCAATTGAACAGCAAGGGTTCGGCTGGAAAAACAAATGTGGCAAGGGCCATTCGGAAGACACGATTACGAGTGGATTAGAAGGCGCATGGACATCAAACCCAATCGCTTTCACGACAGAGTATCTCGACAATCTGTATAATTTCGAATGGGTAAAAACCAAAAGCCCAGCAGGCGCAACGCAATGGATTCCAAGCGACCCAGCGGCCGCCAACATGGTCCCGGATGCGTTCCGTGCAGACGTCCGTCACGCGCCAATCATGTTCACAACTGATATCGCGTTGCGTGAAGACCCCGGCTTCCGGAAAATCACACAGCGTTGGCAGAAAAATCCGCAAGAATTTGCAGATGCCTTTGCGCAGGCTTGGTTCAAGCTGACCCACCGGGATATGGGGCCACAGGCTCGTTATTTGGGTAAGGATGCGCCTAAGGTCACTTTGACCTGGCAGGATCCGCTTCCAAAGGCAGCGTACGCCCCAGTTAACGCTGCTGATATTGGCCAGTTGAAATCCAACATATTGGCAAGCGGTCTGACGACGGCAGAACTCGTACGGACTGCATGGGCTTCGGCATCTTCCTTCCGTGCGACCGACATGCGCGGCGGGGCAAACGGTGCGCGTTTACGGCTTGCACCGCAAAAAGATTGGGCAGTCAATGATCCCGCAGAAGTGGCGAAGGTCGTTGCAAAGTTCGAAACTGTACGCGCGGCGTTCAACAAGAGCGCAACAGGTGGCAAGCAAGTTAGCCTGGCCGATCTGATCGTGCTTGGTGGAAACGCAGCCATTGAACAAGCTGCGAAGGCCGCTGGACAGGATATCATCGTTCCGTTCAACGCAGGACGTGTTGATGCGACACAAAGCCAGACAGATGTTGAATCCTTCAACCAGCTTCAGCCAAAGGCCGACGGCTTCCGCAATTACTTTGCATCCGACGCTTTTTATGGGCCGACTGAAGCACTGATCGACAAAGCGGACTTGCTTGGCCTTACCGTAACCGAAACAACCGTGCTGGTTGGCGGTATGCGCGTATTGGGTGCAAATGCCGGTGGTTCAACCGCAGGCGTCTTCACCAATAAGCCCGGCACGTTGACCAACGACTTCTTCACCAATTTGCTGTCGATGGACACCGTTTGGGCGAAGTCGGCGACCAACGCTGCCCTGTATGTAGGCAAGGACCGGACGACAGGCGCTGCGAAATGGACAGCAACGCCAGTCGATTTGGTGTTTGGTTCCAATGCCGAATTGCGGGCAGTCGCTGAAGTCTACGCTTCGGATGACGCGAAGCAGAAGTTCGTGTCCGACTTTGTCGCGGCATGGACGAAGGTGATGAACGCAGATCGCTTCTAATATACTCCAATGAGGCGGCGGCGGGTCATACCGCCGCCGCTTTTTCATTCCAACTTAATGAGTTATCTTGTGTCCTTCACTCTGCGCCTGTCTGTATCCGTTTTCTTTTTGGCAATGGCGTTGATGGTCACAACCATAGCTCCAGCTAAAACGCAGCAGGCACGGCCCCCTGCTTTTGCGCAATGTGCAGGATGCCATTCAACGCAAGCTGGCAAAACCCTATTCGGACCAAGTCTCGCCGGTGTAGGCGGTAGACGGGCGGGCACGCTTCCGGGTTATGCTTATAGCCCTGCCCTCAAGGCATCTGGTTTAACATGGAACGCAAAGACACTCGACCGATGGCTCATATCGCCAAAAAAGACGGTGCCAGGCACCAAAATGCCCTTTAACGGAATTCAGGACCCAAAATCGCGCGAGCAAGTCATAGCTTATTTGCTGACGCTGTAACGTCGTTCAAAACCGTAGATTGAAACTATGCCCTCATGACGGATGGGGCTAAATCCAACCAAAATTGGTAATTCGAGTGGAAAAGGATATGCGCACCCGTTAACTGCGGCGCAATAGTGAGACATCAGGACCGAAACGCACCGGCAGGAGGAAACACAGCGCATGCGTGAAGCACTAGCCCCCGAATTGCCCCAGTCACGCATCGGAACGCTGGAGACACCGTGCCTGATCATTGATGCGCTTCGTATGGACCGCAACATCGCGCGCTTACGCGACAGGCTCGCACCCATGGGCGTGCCGCTGCGTCCGCACCTCAAGACAGCAAAGTCGATTGAAGTTGCAGTTCGCGCTATGGCTTCGCCGCAAGGCCCTGCAACAGTTTCGACGCTCAAGGAAGCCGAGTTTTTTGCTTCCGCTGGCGTTCGCGACATAATTTATGCAGTCGGCATCACACCATGTAAGCTGAAAAAAGTGGTTGAGCTGCGCCAAAGTGGAGTGGACCTTGCCGTTATTCTCGACACAGTTGAACAAGCCGAAGCGGTTGCATTAGCATCGCGCACCGATGGTTTAGCTATCCCCGCATTAATCGAGATAGATTGTGATGGCCATCGTTCGGGTGTGCCCCCGCAAGATAGCGAGCGCCTACTCTCCATCGGCCGGGCGATTGTGCAAGGTGGCGAATTGCGGGGTGTTCTTACCCATGCAGGTGGAAGTTACGCCGCGCGCGGGGCCACAGCCCTGCGGGAAGCAGCAGAAACCGAACGCCGCAGCGTTGTCGACGCAGCAAACATTCTCCGTGATGCTGGCCTTCCCTGCCCTGTGGTTAGCGTGGGTTCGACCCCTACGGCCCATTATGCCACTGACCTTAGCGGCGTGACAGAAGTCCGCGCAGGCGTTTTCGTCTTCTTTGACCTCGTTATGGCGGGCATTGGTATTTGCGAAATCGACGACATCGCGATGTCGGTGCTCGCGACGGTTATCGGGCATCAGCGCGAAAAGGGTTGGATTTTGATTGACGCCGGATGGATGGCCATGTCCCAAGATCGTGGCACATCCAAGCAGGATATCAACCAAGGTTATGGCGTCGCATGCGATAGCGCCGGCGTGCCATTTCAGGATCTTATTCTGGCGGATGCTAATCAAGAACATGGCATCCTAAAGGTGCGTCCGGGGTCAAACGCGGTGCTTCCCGAACTGGCCATTGGCGATCGCGTGCGCATCTTGCCTAATCACGCCTGCGCTACTGGCGCGCAGCATCGCAGCTACCACATCGTGCACGGCACGTCAGATATCGTTACCAATGAGTGGGTGCGTTTTACAGGCTGGTAAAACGACAGATACAATTGCTTTTGCCGTACGCGCTAAAGCGCAGCAAAGACTGGCGCGCGATTTGATTAGGAAGTGTCACCCGACACTCACAACATCCCTTTTCAAAGCTGCGGACGTGTCAACTCGCTTGCGCCGATGTTCTGTTTATGTTCTTTTACAAATTCCTCTCCGATTCGGCACTCCCATGCGCAAACCAGACACAATCGAGCACCTCTATTTGGACTTTGACGGCTTTTTTGCGAGCGTTGAGCAGTTGCGAAACCCTGCCTTACGCGGGCGTCCCATCGGCATTGTTCCCTATGAAGGGGGACGTTCGTGCATCATCGCTTGTTCACGCGAAGCGAAGGCGCGCGGCGTCAAAAACATAATGATGGTAGATGAAGCCAAGCGGATATGTCGCGATCTAGTTTTGGTGCCGCAAAAGCCAGATTTATACAGGCGTGCGCATAACGAGCTTATATCGCAAATTGGCTCCGTAATCCCGGTCGATCAGGTCAAGTCGATTGACGAATTAAGTTGCAAACTTGACGAAGGGCAAAGGGCCGATCCGGCTGGCGTGGCGGCGGCTATCAAACGGACGATCCGTTATAACATCGGCGCAAGCATCACATGCTCTATCGGCTTTGCCGCCAATCGCCATTTGGCCAAGATTGCAGGCGGGACGCAAAAGCCGGATGGCCTTTCTATCTGGCGACCTGAGGCCATGCCCGCCCCCTTATTGAAGCTCCCCCTAGATGATATACCGGGCATCGGGAAACGGATGGAAATTCGGCTCTCGAAAGCTGGGATAACGACAATGGCGGCCTTGCTGGCGACCCAACCTAAACAGCTCCGCGCTTTGTGGAATAATGTGACCGGCGAGCGGCTTTGGTATGCGCTACACGGCTATGCGATAGAAGCACCACCGACCGAACGCGGCATGTTCGGCCATGCAAGGGTTTTGCCGCCCGATGCACGGACGTTGACGGATGCTAAGACAATATCGCGCCTGTTGCTTGTGAAAGCAGCTAGGCGGGTGCGCAGGGCCGGATATTACACAAAGTCCATTACCCTATGGATGCAATATTATGAGGGCAGCGGGTTTGACAGCCTGACACTGCCACAAGTGAATGACGATCAAGCGCTGCTAACCGCGCTCGCTTATCTTTGGGAACGCCTTACAAGCCGCCTGACTAGCAAAACGAGGGTGATGCGTATCGGTGTTAGCCTTGGCGATCTAACGACTGCCAATCATCGCCAGCTCGATTTTTTGTTGGATGATGATTCCGAACGGCAAAAATGGGAGCGGCTGGGCTCTGCGCTTGACCGGCTTAATATCAAATATGGCAAAACGGTTGCCAGTGTCGGCTTTTGGGAGCCGCCGCCCGGTGGCAATGTTGGTGGTAAAATATCATTTACGCGGATTCCCAGTGCAGAGGATTTTTGGTGAACTGGCGAAGCAATATCCAAATACTCGATTTGGACGCAAACGACCGGCTGGAACTGACTTGCAAGAAATGCGGAACGTTCCGGTGGCTCACGGGTGCAGAGTTACAAGACCGGAAGGGAAAAGAGCGGCTAACTTTAGGCGAAGTCGAAAGTCGCGCGCGTTGTCGGCAGCGCGGGTGCGGTGGCGCTATGCGGATGGCCATGCCCGCGCCTCAAGACACAGCTGGGTTTGTCGGCGGAATTGCTTAAAAATTTAGATCACATTACCTCAAACACCAAAGCTATGGGGGTAATTAGGTAACAGCGCGATAGGTTAGATTTTTATTCTTATTTTTCAATAAATAATGGCGGAGAGATAGGGATTCGAACCCTAGGTACCGTCACCGGCACGCCGCATTTCGAGTGCGGTGCTTTCGACCACTCAGCCATCTCTCCGCAATTCATAGGGACTGGTCATTGCCGCAAAACGGCGCATCCCCATGACAGAGCGGGGCCATTAACCCAAGTTTTTCGCTTTGCCAAGCCACAAGGTTGATTTGCATCCAAGAAGCTATCATATTGTGGACATGAATGGTCCAATAGCTCCACCCGACATTGTTAAAACGGCGTTTTCCATAGGGGACGTTGTACGCCATCGCATATTCGATTTTCGTGGCGTGGTGTTCGACATTGACCCTGTTTTTGCCAATAGTGAGGAATGGTATCAGTCCATACCGGAACCGGTACGACCTTCAAAAGAGCAGCCATTTTACCATCTGTTCGCCGAAAATGCGGAAAGCAGCTATATCGCTTATGTGAGCCAGCAGAATTTACTTGCTGACCATCAGCAAGGGCCCATCAACCACCCGGGCATTGATGCGGTTTTTGAAGGGTGGAATGGCGACCAGTATCAATTGAAGCGGCTTATGCGTCAGTAAGCCGCGCAAGCTGGTGCCTAACGCGCCTGTCTGCGCAAGCCGCGCGCCGCCCCAGTCTCCGCTGGAGCGACATACGGTGCTTTCAGATCCTTAATGCTGTAAAGCTTTAACGATGTCCTCACACATCTTCTTCGCATCGGCGAGAAGCATCATGGTTTGATCCATGTAGAATACGTCATTGTCGACGCCGGCATAGCCAACGCCGCCCATGGAACGCTTAACAAAGAAAACGGTCTTTGCCTTGTCCACATCGAACACGGGCATACCATAAATGGGCGAAGTCTTGTCCGTTTTCGCCGCGGGGTTCACAACGTCATTGGCGCCAATGATGAAGGCGACATCGGCTTGCGCAAATTCGCTGTTGATATCCTCAAGCTCGAAAACTTCGTCATAAGGGACCGATGCCTCGGCCAACAAAACGTTCATATGGCCAGGCATACGTCCGGCAACAGGGTGGATGGCGTATTTTACGCTTACGCCCTGCTTCTTCAGAACATCGGCCATTTCGCGCAAGATATGCTGCGCCTGCGCAACCGCCATGCCGTATCCTGGCACGATGATGACGCTTTCGGCCTGTTGCATCATATAGGCAGCATCTTCCGCAGAACCGCGCTTCCATGGACGTTGTTCCTTGGCTTCTCCGCCCGATACAGCCGCCTCGGCACCGAAGCCACCCGCGATAACGCTAATGAAGCTACGGTTCATGGCCTTGCACATGATGTAGGACAAAATCGCCCCCGACGAGCCGACCAAAGCGCCTGTGATGATCATCGCCGTGTTATGCAAAGTGAAGCCCATGGCAGCGGCGGCCCAACCCGAATAGCTATTCAGCATCGACACCACGACGGGCATATCTGCGCCGCCGATGGGGATGATCAACAAGAAGCCGATGAGGAAAGCAAGCGCAGTAATGGTCCAGAAAATCCAAGGACTTTGGTCCACAGTGAAATAACCGATGAGACCAAGGATTGCCGCCAAAGTACCCAAGTTAATGACATGGCGCAGCGGCAAGAGGATGGGCGCGCCCGACATTTTGCCCGCCAGCTTCAGGAAAGCGATGACTGAGCCTGAAAAGGTGATCGCGCCAATGGCGATGCCCAAGCCCATTTCAACACGACTGACGGGGTTTATAAAGCCGTCTTCACCAACAATGCCAAAGGCACCAGGGTTAAGAAAGGCGGCAGCAGCGACGAGTACTGCGGCCATACCAACGAGCGAGTGGAACGCAGCGACAAGTTGCGGCATGTCGGTCATGGCAATCTTACGCGCCGTAACCCAACCAATACCGCCGCCAATCGCGATAGCGCCGATGATTTCGGGCAGCGATGCAACGTCATGCGTGATTAAGGTCGTGACCACAGCAATCAACATGCCGGCCATGCCGAAGCGGTTGCCGCGCTGCGATGTGGCAGGCGAAGACAATCCGCGCAGTGCCAGAATGAAGAATACGCCAGAAATCAAATAAGCGAGCATGACCCATGCAGGAGGAGCAGTATGTTCCAACTTAACGCTCCTTTTTCTTGTACATGGCCAGCATGCGGGCCGTTACCGCAAAACCACCGAAGATGTTGACGCTAGCCAACGCAACGGCGATCAGACCAAGCCATTTCGCGGTCGGTGAACCACCTGCCGCCGCCGCGATCAACGCGCCGACGATAATGACCGAAGAAATCGCGTTTGTGACCGCCATCAGCGGTGTGTGCAAAGCGGGGGTAACAGACCATACGACATAATAGCCGACGAAACAGGCCATCACGAAGATGGATAAGATTGAAATAAAGTCCATTATGCCCCCTTACGCCAACAGGCGATCATTCACGACCTTGCCATCTTTGGTCAGGCGAATTGCTGCGGTAATTTCATCATCATCGGGCAACACAGGTTTGCCAGCTTCCTTATCCCAAAAGGCGGAGAGGAAGTTGAACAGATTGCGTGCGTAAAGCGCCGATGCGTCCGCCGCCAAATGCGCTGGCGTGTTGCTGTAGCCGATAATTTTCACGCCATGCTTGATGACGATTTCGTCGGCTTTTGATCCTTCGACATTGCCACCTTGCGCAACGGCAAGGTCAAAAATGACGGAGCCAGGCTTCATACTCGCGATTTGCGCATCCGATACCAAACGGGGCGCTGGGCGGCCCGGGATCAACGCGGTTGTAATAACGATATCCTGCTTGGCGATATGCGCGGAGACCAGTTCGGCTTGCGCAGCCTTATATTCGTCCGACATTTCAGTCGCATATCCACCAGCGCCCTCGCCTTCGATCCCGGCGACATTCTCAACAAAAATAGCTTTGGCGCCCAAGGATTCAATCTGCTCCTTGGTGGCTGAACGCACATCGGTTGCCGATACTTGCGCGCCCAATCGGCGTGCCGTGGCAATCGCCTGAAGTCCGGCAACGCCAACGCCCATGATAAAGGCCTTTGCGGCACTTACGGTGCCTGCAGCAGTCATCATCATCGGAAAGGCGCGACCATAGACCGAAGCTGCCTCAATCACAGCTTTATAGCCGGACAGGTTTGACTGCGACGACAATATGTCCATCGATTGCGCACGCGTAATGCGCGGCATGAATTCCATCGCCAACGCTTCTACGCCTGCCTTGGCATAAGCATCCACGCGTGCACGCTGACCAAAAGGATCGAGGCCTGCAACCAACCAAGCGCCGGGCTTCATGCCCTTCAGCGCCTTTGGATCTGGCCCTTGGACGCCAAGGACAATGTCAGCGTCCTTTAGGACTGAAGACAGATTGCCAACAGAAGCGCCCGCATTTTCATAATCGCTATCACCGATGGACGCTCCCGTCCCAGCTGCATTCTCGACCGAAACCGTCGCGCCTAATGCGATGAATTTCTTGACGGTTTCAGGGGACGCAGAAACGCGGGTTTCGCCTTGGGTGGTTTCCTTCAGGACAGCGATTTTCACCATTTAAGCCGCGCGACTTGCGATGATCAGAACCACGATGGCGGTGACAACCGCCGATAATATTGCGCCCCATTTGAAAAGCGTGATGAAACCCGCATAGGTTTCTTTTGCAGGTCCTAGGTCGTGATCGTTAGCCAAAACAGCCTCCTTCTAAACTATATTCCCTGTGAGCTTTAACTGGTGATTTTCTAATGCTCAAGCACGTTGAACAAAGAAAATGTCATCGCGCCAAAATGGGTACTTTAACTCGACCGCTTTACAATTCTGCGCACTGCCAACGACAATTGCTGCAAGGCTTGTTCAGCGGATTAGACATTCTTGCCCAACAAAGCCTGTGTGATCCAAAAGCCCACCAACGAGGCAGAGCCTGTCAGGAATGTTCCCCAAATAATGTCGAGGATGGTGACTTTCGTGCTCCACACTTTCAACGTGGCATAATTGGTCAGGTCATAGGTCATGTAACAAAAAAAGCCCATCAGCGCGCCCCAGATAAGTGCGGTCTGCCACTTGCCGGTCAACAACGCTGGCCCAACGGCGAAGATCATCATGCCCAAAATATACAGCAGATAGAAAATAATCGCCGGCCCCATACGAAAGCCGCCCTTCATCAACAATTCGCCGATTTCTGGCTGATATAGGCGCGTGTACATGGTCCGTAGCCATACGCTGTCGATGACCGCAAACGCGATGCCAGTTGCAATATACCCGATGATATATTTCATAAGCATTTCAGATCCCCCTCAAAATTGCCCGAAAACTGCCAAACGATGAAAGCAGGGTCAATGCAGTCAAATGGCTGTAGGCTGTATAGTTTCCATCCATGCCGCATCCCTCAGGCCGCGCCACACCCGAATGGCCTGAACGGTCTCAGCGGCGTCATGGACGCGAACAATATGTGCGCCCTGCTCCACCGCCTTCATAGCAAGGAGAATTGAACCGCCAAGGCGATCTTTTGCATCTTCCGCATCCGATAGCGCACCAATCAGTCTTTTGCGGCTTGCGCCAAACAATAAAGCGCAACCCAGTCCATGATATATTGCCAGATTGTTAATGATCGCCAGATTGATGGCGAGTGTCTTTCCGAACCCGATACCGGGATCGATCAATATCTTATCACGCGACAACCCTGCAGCTTCAACCTCGGAAACGCGCTGCTCAAGCCAGTCGAACACATCATATACGACATCATCATAATTGCCGTCTTTATGCGGATCAGCGCCTTGACTTGGGGCGTGCATGAGGGCGACGGGAGCATTGCTCTTGCACGCGACTTCTAAGGAGTGGTCGTCGTATAAAAGCGCAGATATGTCATTGATCATCGTCGCGCCAGCTTGCAATGCGCCCGCCATCACCGACGCCTTACGTGTGTCAATCGAGATAGCTGCGCCAGCCTGCGCCAGCCTGCGGATCAGCGGCGTAACGCGATTTAGCTCATCACCGTCCCCGATCAAAGGCGCACCGGGTCGTGTAGACTCCCCGCCAATGTCAATGATAGCCGCGCCTGCGCGCAACATGAAGAAGGCCGCTTTCGCCGCAATTTCCGGGTCTAAATTCATGCCGCCATCTGAAAAGCTGTCTGGAGTCGCGTTGATAATCGCCATGACCCGCGGCTGATCAAGGCTAACCCTGTGCATGCCCATCTGCAGTTCAGCGCGCGGGGCAGTTATGCGCTGAAGCAGCAAGGCGCACCGCGCGCGGGCAGTGTCCGTTAGTGCCGAGGCAAATGCATCCCATTCCCGAACCGACACCAACTGCCGCTGCGTTGATGTTATGTCGCGTGTGATATATTCTATTTGCGAGAACCACAGCATGGTTCCAGCCAAACGCAAACTCTCACCCTCGTTCCGCTGGGGGCCTTCGACAAAACCAGTGGGACGAAGATAGATTTTTATCACGGCTCGGTTGCGAGCAAGTAGGTTTGACGCAGGTCATCAATCGGCTTCATCGCGCCATCGGGTGCAGCATAATGCCAATAGGTCCATCCATTGCAGCTTGGCGCATTTTGAATACTCGAACCGACTTTGTGGATCGAACCGTCTACAACGCCGCACATGATCGAGCCATCGGCGCGCACAGTGGCTTCAAACTGACGCTTGCGGTCATACAGTTTCGTACCGGGATTAAGATAACCCGCCTCAACCAACTGGCCAAAGGCAACCTTTGGCGCGGATTTTGGTGATTGCATGGTTTTGATGGCGCTTTCGTCCAAAGGCAATGCTGCCGCAATGCGCTCCTCGGCAACTTCGCAATAGACGGATTCGCGCTCACAGCCAATCCAGTCACGGCCGAGACGGCGGGCAACCGCGCCCGTCGTTCCCGTTCCGAAAAACGGATCAAGAACCACGTCACCAGGCTTGGTACAGGCCAGCAATATGCGATACAGCAAAGCTTCCGGCTTTTGTGTGGGGTGCGCCTTCATGCCATTGCGCTTCAACCGCTCCTGCCCGCCACAAATGGGGATTAACCAATCGGACCGCATTTGAAGCTCGTCATTCAACGTCTTCATCGCGCGATAGTTGAAGGTATATTTCGACTTCTCGCTTTTCGAAGCCCAGATCAGGGTCTCATGTGCATTGGTGAAGCGCGTTCCCTTGAAATTGGGCATTGGGTTCGACTTGCGCCAGACGATGTCGTTGAGGATCCAATATCCAGCATCCTGCACCGCCGTGCCAACGCGGAAGATATTGTGATAGCTGCCGATGACCCAAAGCGAGCCGTTCGGCTTCAATATGCGCCGTGCCTCAGCGAGCCATTCGCGAGTGAATTTGTCATAAATGGCGAAACTTGCGAATTTATCCCATTCGTCGTCGACGGCATCGACCTTGCTATTGTCCGGACGCAACAAATCGCCACCAAGCTGCAAATTATAGGGCGGATCAGCAAAGACCATGTCGATGGAGCAATCAGGCAAGGAACGCATCGCCTCAATGCAGTCCATGCGTAGTATCTGATTGCGCGGCAGTTCAGGTGCCGGCGCCAGCTTCGCTTTTGTTGCTGGTCTAATTTTCTCAATAACACCCATTGCCTGCTCCTTTTGGCGCTTACAAATCTGCGATGAGTCAGCGCGGCCCTTGGGTCAAGGTCATTGATGATTGCGGAATCCAGGGTTTTGCGCGCAAGAACCATCATATAGGCGGAACGAAACGAGTCCGGCACAATATGTGGAGTCTCGCGAATCTTGGCAGACTCAACCCCTAGTGGTGTTACCCGAAGGACTCACTGCCCAAAAAAAGTTACAGCAAAAGCAGTTGCGCCACAGGCGCGAAGCTTTTCCGGTGCAAAGGTGTCGGACCATGCTCCTGCAGCGCGGCCATATGGTCGGGTGTTCCATAGCCTTTATTCTTTTCCCAACCATAATGCGGGTATTGCGCAGCGGCGGCACGCATCATTCGGTCGCGATGTTCTTTGGCAATGATCGAGGCTGCGGAAATACACGGTTCAATCGCATCGCCACCGACAATAGCCCGCGCTGGCCAACGCCATTCAGGACGGCGACCGGCGGGGGTCATATTTCCATCAACCAATATCTCAAGCGGGTCGCAGCCAAGTTTTGTGCACAAAGCTTCTACCGCCAAGGTCATGGCCAACATTGTTGCGCCAAATATGTTCAGGCGGTCAATTTCTTCGACCTCAACCACGCCCACCGCCCAATGGCAACGACGTTTTATAGTGGCTTCCAACGCCGCACGGCGCGCAGCGGTTAGTTTTTTGCTGTCATCCAGCCCAGATGGGCGCGGCTTGGACAAGAAAACGGCCGCCGCGACCACCGGCCCTGCAAGCGGCCCACGTCCCGCCTCATCTACGCCGAAGATCATATCCGCCAATCAGGGTAGCGACGGTTTTCGCCAGCATTGTATAGGCACACAATATTGCCCGCCGGATCGAGCAAGCGCGCTTCACGCCAGCCCCAGCTTTCATCCTGTGGCAACTGTTCAAACGCAAAGCCTTGGCTGGCCAGCTCCGTTACCCAAGCATCCAGCCGTTTGCTTTCAAAATACACTATGGTCGATGGCGTGATATCATCGCAGTGATGTATGGAAAAGGTGACGCCATTGGGCGTTTCAAATCGCGCATATCCGTTGGCCGGGCTATCAACAATCAACTGAAGACCAAGCGCCATGTAAAAATTGACGGACGCCGCATAATCAGAGCAACCAACGGTCACATGATTGAGCGACGGGCCAGCGACCATCGCATCCTCACGCACCGATTGATGCCCCATCGGACCATGTCCTTGACCAAGCTCCGGCGCGTCGCGCAGAGCAAGCCGCACAAACAAACGCGCCCGTTCTACGGCGGGCACAAGCTCCATCCCCTGGCCTAGTCCCGTTGCGATGGCCGACGACAATGTGCACCCAGTGCCATGTGTACTGCGCGTCTGTATCCGTGCGCCGCGCCAGCTTTCGCTCTGCCCAGGCGCGAGATGTAGTTCGTCAATAATATCATCTCCGTCCGCATGACCGCCCTTGATCAGCAATGGAAACCGTTGGGCGAGCAAGGCATCTTTGCCACCCAAAGCCTCCAGTTCCGGCAAGTTAGGCGTGGTCAGCGTGGCAAGCTGCATCAGCCGTTCAAACGCAGATATGGTATCTGGATCCGCTAACACGGCCCCGCTCGTTGCAACCATGACGGGGTCGAATATGATCGGGCAAGACAGGTCCGAAAGACTGTCGGCTACCGCATGCGCGGTCGCAGCATTGCCAATCATCCCGATTTTGACAGCATCAACGCCAATGTCGCTGACAACCGCATTGATTTGGTCAATCACCATTTGCGTCGGAATCATATGCACGGCATCGACGCCTAGCGTATTTTGCGCGGTAATCGCGGTCACTGCCGTCATGGCATAGCCACCTAGCATGGTAACCGTTTTAATATCCGCCTGGATCCCTGCGCCGCCGCCACTGTCAGAACCAGCGATAATCAATATGCGGGCGGGCACGCCTTTCATCATCAGGATGCAGCGATCCTGACCGCGTCGCAAATGCTGTCGACAATCCGATTAACCTGCGCTGCGTCATCGCCCTCCGCCATCACGCGGATGACTGGCTCAGTCCCCGACGGACGAATTACCAAACGGCCATTGCCCGCCAGCTCGGCCTCAGCCTTTGCGATAACGGCCTGAACATCTGGATTATCAAGCGGCTTGCCACCTGAAAAGCGAACATTTTTGAGCAATTGGGGGACGGGATCGAAAAGGTGCAGCACTTCACTCGCGGGCTTCCCGCTCGCAACAAGCTGGGTCAGCACCTGCAGCGCCGCAACGGTGCCATCGCCTGTGGTTGCATGATCCAGCATAATCATATGGCCAGATTGCTCCCCACCGACATTGATGCCGTGCTTGCGCATTTCTTCGAGGACATAACGGTCGCCGACTTTCGCGCGAATGAGGCGCAAGTCCTGCGACTCCAGATACCGCTCAAGGCCCAAATTGGACATCACCGTCGCGACAATACCCCCGCCCGTCAGCTTGCCGCTGCGGTTCATTGCGGAGCCAAGCAATGCCATGATCTGGTCGCCGTCTACTACGCGGCCATGTTCGTCAACGACGATCAATCGATCCGCATCGCCATCAAGCGCAATGCCAATATCGGCGCCAGCTGCAACTACGGTTTCCTGCAAAGTTACAACATGCGTTGAGCCGACCTTGTGATTGATATTCTTGCCATTGGGGTCAATTCCAATTGCCGTTACCTTCGCACCCAGTTCCCAAATCGCGGTCGGCGCGACTTGATATGCTGCGCCATTGGCGCAATCGAGCACCACATGTAGACCGTCGAAACGGATATGTTCAGGCACCGATGCCTTTACTGCATGAATATAGCGGCCCCGGCTGTCTTCAATACGCCGCGCACGCCCCACATCAGCCGCGTCGGCCAATGGAAGCGACCCATCTAGTAAAGCTTCAATCGCCAGTTCGTCCGCGTCAGAAAGTTTAAAGCCGTCAGGACCAAAAAGCTTAATGCCATTATCCTCATAGGGGTTGTGGCTGGCCGAAATCATCACGCCCAAATCGGCGCGCATCGACCGCGTGAGCAATGCGACGGCTGGCGTTGGGATCGGACCAAACTGGACCACGTCCATGCCAACGCTGGTAAATCCGGCGACAAGCGCATTTTCAATCATATAGCCGGAAAGGCGCGTGTCTTTGCCAATAACAACGCGATGCTTATGACCGCCACGAAGAAAATGCGTGCCCGCTGCTTGACCGACTTTCATTGCCATTTCCGGCGTCATGGCACCCGCGTTACTACGCCCCCTGATGCCGTCTGTACCAAAATATTTTCGCGCCATGTACGTCCCTGCTCTTTTGCGGTCGTTATTTGATTTTTTCGTGCCGCTAAGCCTCTCCCTTGCATAGGGAGCAACAGGCTGGCAAGACCCGATGCTATGTCAAACGCTACACGTATTCTCCTCGCGCTCGTCATTGGTCTTGCCCTTGGAATTTTCGCCGCCGCACAAGTGCCCTTTATAGGTACGAAAATTGCCTATTGGCTCGATATTGTCGGCTCCTTGTGGCTTAACGGCCTTCGTATGACAGTGGTGCCTTTGGTCGTCGCACTACTGATCACCGGTATCGTCAAAAGCGCCGAGGCGGCCCGCGCTGGCCCCATGGCTGCGCGCACAGTAACGTGGATTGTAGTCATGATGTGCCTCTCTGCGGCCATGGGCGCTCTGTTGACGCCATCATTGCTATCCATCTGGCCAATGCCATCTGAGAGTGCGGCGGCGTTGCGCGCGGCTCTTACAGGTGTTCCAGCGGTAGCGGAGCAGCCTCCGTTGCGAGACTTTCTTGTCGCTTTGGTGCCGACCAATCCCATTGCTTCAGCAGCCAATGATTCGATTCTACCGCTTCTGATCTTCACTTTAGTATTTGCCTTTGCGGTCACGCGCCTCACGCAGGGCCCAAGAGCGCAAATGGCCGGTTTTTTCAGCGCGCTCGCCGATGCCATGGTCATTGTCATTGAATGGGTGCTCAAACTCGCACCCATCGGTGTATTTGCCTTATCCTTTGTCGTTGGCGCAAGGTCCGGACTCGCGGCACTTGGCGCAGTTGCCCATTATATCGTCACGGTTTCTATCGTCGGCATCATCGTTGGTGGCTTCGCCTATCTGGTCGCCATGTTTGCCGGTAAGGTACGCTTAAGCGAATATGCACGGCAGATCGCACCAGTGCAGGCCTTTGCCGTATCAACACAATCGTCGCTCGCAAGCTTGCCGCTGATGCTGAAAAAGGCAGAGGCGCTGGGCGTACGTGAATCGACCGCTGGATTGGTCCTGCCTATGGCCGTCGCTTTGTTGCGCGTTACGGGTCCGGCCATGAACTTGGCTGTCGCTTTATATGTGGCAAACTGGTTTGGTTTGGAACTCAGCGGTTTCGATTATGGCTTCGCAATTTTTATTGCGGCATTGACATCCATGGGTGCCGTGAGCTTACCTGGTTCGGTAAGCTTCGTGACTTCCATCGCGCCTATCTGCTTGGCACTGGGCATCCCGATTGAGCCTTTGGCCCTGTTGATTGCGGTCGAAACACTGCCCGATATATTCCGCACCACTGGTAATGTGCAGATGGACGTTGCGCTGGCCACAGCCATAGAGGCATCTGAGAAGGACAAAGTTGATGCAATATCGTGAACTAGGCCATGGGTTAAAAGTATCCGCGCTCGGCGTTGGCTGTATGCCCATGATAAAGGGCGGCAACATTATATATGGCGAAGATGCAGACCCGATTGAGGCGATCAAGACAATCCACCGCGCAATCGATCTTGGCATCAACTTTTTCGACACGGCGCAGATTTATGGTCCGTTCCAGAATGAGGAATTGGTCGGCCAGGCGATTAAAGGTAAACGCGATGGCCTTATCATCGCCAGCAAATTCGGCTTTAAATTTGACAATGGGAACATAGTCGGTGTCGACGGCTCAGCCGCAAATGCTAAGGCTGCGGTAGAAGGCACGTTGAAACGGCTCGGCATCGATTGCCTTGACCTATATTACCAACATCGCGTCGATCCCAATGTGCCGATTGAAGAGACCGTCGGCGCGATGGCTGACCTGATAACCGAGGGCAAGATCAAGCATATTGGCCTGTCAGAAGCTGGCCCAGAAACTTTGCGCCGTGCAGCCGCAGTTGCACCGATTTCTGCGTTGCAGAGCGAATATTCGCTGTGGGAACGGGATATTGAGGATGACATTCTGCCGACGTGCCGCGCGCTTGGTATTGGCTTTGTACCTTACTCGCCACTCGGTCGCGGATTTCTCACAGGTGCTTTTCGAAGCCTAGATGCACTGCCCGATAACGATTGGCGGCGGCAGGATCCGCGCTTTCAAGGCGACAATTTTGCCGTGAACCTCGCGATTGTAGATGCTGTTGGTGAGATTGCCGGAAAGCATGACGCATCACACGCACAAATCGCGCTCGCTTGGATATTGGCGCAAGGCCAAGATATCGTGCCCATTCCCGGTTTCAAACGCCGTGCAACGATGGAAGACAGCGCAAAAGCGAGCGACATTGTACTTGATGCGAGTGATCTTGCCAAATTGGATACCGCAGCTCCCCGCGGCGGCACGTCCGGTCCGCGTTATGGCGAGCGGGGCATGAAGATGGTTCGGCTTTAGAGGCCGACCCAACGGAAAAGGCCAGCGCCGCCTACGCCCCAATATGGGTGCGCCCATGTGGCGATCATCCAAATCAGAATGCCTGCGCCCCATGGGCCAATGCCCGCACGCAACAAGGCGGCGGGGCGGACAACAAAATGCGTGCGACGCAACCACTGTGCCCACTGCCCACCCATCAAATTGCGCTTCTTAATTTCTTGCGCCTTTGAACCGGCCAGGGCCAAGAAGACAAGACTGCCTGCAAAGATGAAATTGTCGATACGTGGCGCAACAAGAATGTGCCCCGCCCCCCCAAAAGCAAAGCCCCACATCATGGGATGCCGGGTCGCTATAAACACCCCCGCGGGGGTTTGCGCAGCCAGTGCGTGGGGCACACCGGGAAGCGAAGGGTTGCGGATGAACGAACCTGCAAACAGTACCGCCGCTATCAGCGTAAGTGCGCTCGCGGCCACCCAAAGAATATCACCCACAGGCCAAAGACCGTTAGACTTTGGAGATGCCCCAAATGCGATAATCATCCACACAAATGTCACGAGCGATATGGTCGAATAGACGCCCATAAAGCCATTTGCTCCGAACCGACGGACCAAAGGTGCGCGCAAGGGATGCGACATCAAAAAATGGCTGCCAACGAACGAGATACTCGCTGCAACCAATGCTAGATAATCACCCAAAATGCCACCTCCTCCCCATTCAACATCTTGTTGTTATAGTATAATTTTATCAGCGATCATATGCCTTTGGTAAATCCCCTTCGGTAGGACGCGCATAACGGTCACGTAGGCGGTTCTGACGATTGCCGAGCGGTTGCTCCACACCGTCGATGATAACCATCGTGGCTGCACTGGAAAGTTCGAGCGGGTCGCCGTCCCAGAGCACGACATCCGCCGCCTTTCCTGCTTTCAAGCTTCCAAGACGGTCGCCAACGCCCATGATCTCGGCAGGAACCGAGCTGATTGCGGCGAAAGCCTCATCCCAGGTCAGCCCCGTTGCCCCGGGCACATATTGAAGGCTCACAATATTACCGGCATATTGTGTGGTGTAGCGCAATTGGTGGGAATCCCTATCATTGATCATACCAATGGCGACTGTCACACCGGCGTCCTTCATACGACCAATGTTGCTTTGCGTCGCACCCAGCATTTCGAATGTTGCGGGTAAATCATTGAGCGCCGATGCAATGACAGGAATGCCCGCTTTTGCAAGTTCGCGGGCGACCCGCCAACCTTCGCTCACGCCTACAAACACCATTTTAATTGCTGGAAATTCCCGCTTTAATTCCATAAGCCGCAGCATGTCATTTGCGCCTTCAACATGGATGAGCAAACGAGTGTCCCCGCGAAGGACGGACAACAACGCCTTGGCATCCTCGGCCTTCAACAAATCATCGTCAAACGTATCACGTCCAGCAGCATAATCTTGGGCTTCACGCAGCATAGCGCGGAAGTGCAGATGCGTTCCCGCACGGCTTCCACCCGCAGAAGCAGCGCCCTCTTCGCCGAACTCGGCAAATTGGAATGCACGGGCTTTTGTGACCGGGTTACTGTCTGCCCCAAGGTCGGCAATGGCGCCCTGACCTGCAAAGATACTGTCTGCAGACTCTGGTGCAACCACCGCGCGTGTGACACCCGAAGAACGGTTTACAGCAAAGGGCGACCGAAATGGGTCAATCGCCGGCGCAACGTCGATAGCGGCAGAAAATCCACTTCGACCGCCACTCTTGTCATTGGTGCCGTTGACCGCATCCACTTCAGCTAGGCCAAGGCGGGAGAAACCAGCAAATACACCTGGCGTTACCCATTTGCCCGCGGCGTCAATCTGACGTGCGCCTGATGGTATGGCAACAGTGGCACCCGCAGCAACGATTTTGCCGTCGCGGATGACGACAGTTCCGCCTTCAATCGGCGCACTGCCATCCCCGACCACGACGCGGCCACCCGTAATCGCAATGGTTTCGGCAGCAACTGGCGTTGCAAAGGCTGCCAAAGAAGCGGCGGCATAGAGGAAATGCCTCATTTCACATCTCCTTCACCGGGTTGGCCAAGCTCAAAATCGCTGACCGGACGTAATTTAGTATTGCTTGCGTCAAACATCAGCGCACCATCGACCCATACCTTGTCAGGACGGGAATAGACGCTCAACGGATTACCGTTCCACAGCACGACATCTGCCATTTTGCCAGCCTTCAAGCTGCCCGTTTTGTCGCTGATGCCAAGTGCCTTGGCAGGATTGTAGGTCAGCCATTTGATGACTTCGGCATCGCTTATATTGAACCCCATGCGACGGCCATCTGCTTGCGCTTTTGCCGCTTCTTGGTTCAAACGCTGAATTTGGTTTTCATCATCGGAATGGATGATGACGCAGGCACCCGTATTGTGGAGGATTGCAGCGTTTTCAGGAATGGCGTCATACGCCTCCATCTTGAAGCCCCACCAATCGGCCCACACCGCGGAACACACCCCATTGTCGCGCAACAGATCAGCGATTTTGTAGCTTTCGACCGCATGGTGGAATGTTGATACCTTATAACCAAATTCCTTGGCCATATCGAGGACGATTGCCATTTCATCGGCACGGTAGCAGTGGTTCTGTATCGAGATGTCACCATCCAATACGCCTGCCAATGTTTCCATACCAATGTCGCGGGTATATTCTTTGCCGCTATCGCGTCTTTTCTTATACTCCTGCGCCTTAATCCATGTTTGCCTATTCACGGCGATGTTGCCCATGCGTGTTGACGGCATCCGACCCTTGCTTCCGTAAACGCGCTTCGGATTTTCGCCGCAGGCCATTTTCATACCATAAGGCGCGTCGGGAAACTTCATGCCCTGCACAGTGCGGGCATAGACGTTTTTCAACACGACTGACCGCCCCCCCATGAGGTTTGCGGAACCCGGCAATACCTGCAGCGCCGTTACGCCGCCATTGGCGAGTGCGCGACTGAAACCAGGGTCTTGCGGCCATACGCTATGTTCAGCCCATACTTCAGGCGTTGTAGGCGATGTTGCTTCGTTGCCATCGCTATGTGCCTCAACCGATGGTGTGGGATAGTCACCCAAATGGGAGTGTATATCGATAATGCCGGGTGTCACAAATTTACCGGTACCATCAATGATCTTCGTACCCTCGGGAATGGCGACATCCGCACCGCCAATACCGCTGACCTTACCATTGGCGAAAAAGACTACCCCATTTTCGATACGCCCGCCTTCGCCATCAAAGATGGTGACGTTGCGTATCGCTGTCGCAACACCGGGATAGGCCTTGTAAGTCGACGGATAAGGGTTTTTGTCAAACGTGCGCAACTTTTCTACCGGCACAGCCGAGGCGCTTTGGGGCGCCTCGCTGGTGTTCGTACAGGCTGCCAACGCCAGCGGAGCGGCCAGGATCGACCAACGCAAATTGCTCTTCATATGCTTATGCTGCCTTTTCTTCTGCAGTGTCTTCGTCCTTAAGCGTGTCAAGGTGCATCAGGCGCTTCACAAGAGGTGATACCAGCAGCACGACCACGCCGATGGCAATGGTGATGTAACCGATCTGTTCATAGACGTTGATCAGGCCCTCACGTGTCATTGCTCCATCATGACCGCCCGTTGCAGCGCCGATGACGCCAGCAAGGAAGTTGCCGCCCGCAGTGGCAAAGAACCAAGCCCCCATGATCAGCGACGCCATGGTCGCCGGTGCAAGCCGGTTCATTGCCGATAGCCCGACTGGCGAGAGGCAAAGCTCTGCAGTGGCGGCGAATAGGTAAAAAGCAAAGATGAACAACACCGGCACCAGAGTATCGGAACCAACGCTGTTCGCACCCCAGACCAGAACAAGGTTCGCAAAGCCAATCTGCGCCAGCGCGATACCGAATTTGGCAGGAGTCGAAGGCTCAAGTCCGCGGCGGCCGAGCCACACCCAAAGACCCGCAAAGATTGGACCCAGTAGGATAATGTAGATTGGGTTAATCGACTGGAAGATCGACGCAGGCACGCCCTGACGATCAACAAAGCGGTCGGTGAACAGGTTCATGCTACCACCCGCCTGTTCGAACAGCGCCCAAAACAGGGGCTGCAACGCCAACAGGAAGAGGATGGCATAGATGCGGTGGCGCGCCTCTACATCTAGCTTGAACGACTGTAGCAGCACATAGCCGAGCAACAGCACGCCAAGGCCAAGAAGCAACCAGCCATAAAAGCCCTGATACTGGATCAGTAGCCAGATACCGGCAACAGCAGCAAGGCCGATGCCATAAATGCCATATTCGGTCGACTTGGTCATAGGAGCCGGTGCTTCGCCGCGGCCCATAAGCAAAGGCTTGCCGAATACAAACACGATCAGGCCCAGCAACATACCGAGGCCAGCTGCGCCAAAGCCATAAGACCAGCCATAGGTTTCACCAAGATAACCAGCAAATATTGTACCGATCGCAGCGCCCACGTTAATGCCCATGTAGAAAATGGTATAGGCACCGTCACGACGCACATCAGTGCGCGGATAGAGTTGGCCAACAATCACGGAGATATTGGCCTTAAGGAAGCCCGAGCCGACAATGATGAAGGCCAAAGCCAGCCAGAATATGTTTATCGCGGGATCCGCCTGTTTCACCAATGGGTCGGTAACGCCCGCCAAACCTTCAAATGCCATCAAGACATGGCCGAAGGTCAGCAGGACCGCACCGAATGCCACCGCCTTACGCTGGCCTAGATACCGGTCAGCAAGCCACCCACCGAGAACCGGCGTGATGTAAACAAGGCTGGTATAAGCGCCATAGATCAGGTTCGATTGACCGTCGGAAAAGAGCCAGTGCTTTGTAAGATATAGGATAAGCAGGGCACGCATCCCATAATAGGAAAAACGCTCCCACATCTCTGCAAAGAAGAGAACATAGAGACCACGCGGGTGGCCGGCAAACTCAGGCTCCTTGCGCGTCGCGATATATGCCCCGCCAAGCAGAAAGAAACCCAGAACCGCAGCTGCAATCGCTGTGATCCAATCCTGCTCCTGCCAAAGCGCAATGTCTTTTAGCCCCATTTGCAATCCCCTCGATAATCTTAAAGTGGACGGTCTTCGCCGCCTGTTTCTCTGTTGCGTCATCTAACTGAAAAATCGGATCTGTGAAGAATTTTGTTGCGCTTGTTACAGCTTTTCGACGAACAGCAGGGTTATGTTCAACGATCTCTCCTCTGTTGCCACCTATCTGGAAACCCGCCGCTCTGGCAAACCACGCGACATGATCGCCCCCGGTCCCGATGGCGCAAAACTGGACCTGATCCTAAGAACTGCCATGCGCACACCCGACCATGGCAAATTATTCCCGTGGCGCTTTATTGAGATTACCGATCGCTCCGCCTTTGCGGATGTGTTGAAAAAGGCATTCTGCGACGCCAACCCGGATGCCCGCCCAGTGCAAATCGAAGCGGCGATTGCACCAGCGCATATGGCCCCTACCCTCATCTTGTTGCTGTTTGCACCTCAACCAAGCTTGAAAATTCCGTTATGGGAACAGGAGATGAGCGTGGGCGCTGTGGGTATGAATTTACTGCACGCGGCGCATGCCCACGGCTTTGTCGGTAGCTGGATCACAGGCTGGGCAAGCTACGACCCGATTGTGCAAGCCGCCATTTGTCAGGGCGATGAGAGAATAGCAGGCCTATTCTTCATAGGCACGCCAGCGCTCGCGCTTGAAGAACGCCCACGCCCCGTGCCAAGCGACATCATCCGTCAATGGCCATGACTATATAGATTTACCCATGCTTGACGCGCCATACTGTATTATGGCAGTAAGCATGTGATGAAAAATGACGTAAAACCGGTCTATCTTAAATTACGTGACGTGATCGCTGCGGCTATCCTTGACGGCAAATATAAAGAGGGCGAAATGCTCCCCTCCGTGCGGGCATTTGCCGCAATTCAGGGCGCAAATCCGCTAACCGTAGCCAAGGCTTATCAGCTATTTCAGGACAGTGGCTTGGTTGATGTCAAGCGCGGTGTGGGTTTGTTTGTAGCCCGTGGCGCAACTGCAAAGCTGCGGAGTTTTGAGCGTGACAATTTCGTCGAGAATGTCTGGCCCGACGTAAAGGCACAAATGCAGCGCGCCGGCATTGATCCTGCAGAGTTGCTCGCACTGTCTTAGGGTCGATTGGCTTTAGGCCAGCTGATCGAAATTGAATGGCGACATACCTCTTTCGCGATCATTAAATACCAGAACTCGCCCAGTGGGCGGCGCACTTCTTTGGGGGCATTCTGGTCGCGTACAGGCCGAACAGCCAAGCCCGATGGCCGTCGCCGTGCCATTTTTTAGGTCCATACCACGGGCATAAGCCAACGGTGTGGCGAGTTTTGCGTCCAAACCAAGGCAAATCGCGAACTCCGCCTCAATGCCGCCGATCACCGCGGTTTGCGGGTGCACTGCGCGTGACAATGTGAACCAGCGACTCCCGTCCTCTAATTCCACAAGATGCGGCAGCAGCGTTCCGGGCCGCGCAAATACATTATGCACATGCCATAAGGGACAACGCCGATCGGTCGCAACCAAGGGCGACCCGCTTGCGCCAGCATAGCGTTTACTGCTTTGTCCTGCCTTATCAATGCGTAGCATAAAAAAGGGCAGCCCGCGTTGTCCGACACGCTGCAACGTTGTTAGGCGGTGGGCAATCTGTTCAAAGCCTGCGCCAAAGCGTCGCTGCAAAAGCATGATGTCATAACCAGTTGCTTCGCACGCACGCAGGAAACGCGCATAAGGCATCATAACCGCAGCCGCGAAATAGCTGCTCAAATGGCGGCGATAGAGCCTTTCGGCAGCTCGCTCTGTAAAGGATGCTCCAACAACAAGCGCATCAATCTCCGCCTTGGCCTCCAACATGCCAAGCTGCAACGCTGCGGCAAAGGTACGGCTTGCGGGGTCGAGAAGCTCGGACAATTGCAGCTGCCGTGCGTGTAAGTCCAAGCGGCGGAGCCTATCGGGCATGACATCAAACGGTAGTATACGTATCGAAAGCTGATGTTTGACGCGCAGCCGTTCGGTAATCGCGCCATAGAGGTCCGCGTTGGCGAGTCGCAATTCATCAGCAAGAATTTCGGCCTGCGAATCCAAATCAGCAAAATGGTTGCGCCAACGTTCAATCTCGCGCCGCGCCGATGCAATAGCTTCAGGCTCAATCTGTGCGCCGCCGGCTGCTGTATTGGCCCCACCGTGCGAGCCGCCCGACAGGCGGTCAAATGCCCGCGCAAACGCCTCAGCGGCATCCGGGCTGGCGGCGATCCATTCTTCGACTTGTGCGCGGTCAACCGCCAAATCAGCAAACATCGGATCGCTTAACCGGCGCCGGATAGCGTCAACGCCGCCTCCGGGCGTCGTTCCAGTCAACGTGCGCGGGTCAAAGTCATAGGACTGCGCTAGTTTCAACAACAAGGTCGCAGTCAACGGCCGTTGATTGCGTTCAATAAGGTTAAGATAGGACGGCGATATCGCAAGCGTCTCGGCCATTATCCCTTGGGTCAGACCATAAGCGCGGCGGATCCTGCGCACAGCATGTCCTGCAAATAGTTTTTCTTCGGCCATCGCGCCCTTGTCAATAATATTACAACATTACAAACAATCGATAGAGTTTTACGACGATAACACAACAAATATTACAAAATTGATTCGGCTTTTCCGCGCGAGCGGCGGAATAATTGGGAGATAGAACCCTACGAACGAAGGATTAGAAAATGTCATATCAGACACTGATAGCCACAAACAGCGCGCAAATTGCAGCGCATAAAGGTACGTGGGATTCCATCAGCGCAGAATCTGTCGCGCGCATGCAGTTGCAAAATCGTTTTCAAACTGGTCTCGATATTGCCCGCTATACCGCGAAGATCATGCGCGAAGACATGGCTGCTTATGACGCCGATCCAGCGCAATACACGCAGTCGCTCGGTTGCTGGCACGGGTTTATCGCGCAGCAAAAAATCATTTCTATCAAGAAGCATTTTGGCACCACCAAGAAACGCTATCTATATCTGTCGGGTTGGATGATCGCCGCATTGCGGAGCGAATTTGGCCCCCTGCCCGACCAATCTATGCATGAAAAGACAAGCGTTCCTGCGCTCATCGAGGAACTCTACACATTCTTACGTCAAGCCGACAGCCGTGAGCTTAACATCTTGTTCCGCGATCTCGACGACGCGCGCGAAAAGAACGATACAGCGCGCGCCGCCGCCATCATGGACAAGATCGAAAACCATGAAACCCATGTCGTTCCGATCATCGCGGACATCGACGCTGGGTTCGGCAATGCAGAAGCTACATATTTGCTGGCAAAGAAGATGATTGAAGCTGGCGCTTGCGCGCTCCAGATCGAAAACCAAGTGTCTGACGAAAAGCAGTGCGGACACCAAGACGGCAAAGTTACCGTGCCACATGAGGATTTCCTTCAGAAGATCCGCGCTTGCCGATACGCCTTCCTTGAACTTGGCGTTCCGGAAGGCATCATCGTTGCCCGCACAGACTCGCTTGGCGCTGGCCTGACCAAGCAGATTGCGGTGTCTACCGCTGCTGGTGACTTGGGTGATTTGTACAACAGCTTCCTCGATTGTGAAGAAATCGACCCAGCAACGGCGCAAAATGGAGATGTCATTTTGAACCGCAATGGAAAGTTGCTGCGTCCAAAGCGTTTGCCATCCAACCTGTTCCAATTCCGCTCTGGCACGGGCGAAGACCGTTGCGTTCTCGATTGCATCACGTCGCTCCAAAATGGCGCCGACTTAATCTGGATCGAAACCGAAAAGCCGCACATCGAACAGATTGCCGGCATGGTTGACCGCATCCGTGAGGTCGTTCCCAATGCAAAGCTCGCATATAACAACTCACCTAGCTTCAATTGGACTTTGAACTTCCGCCAGCAAGTGTTTGATGCATGGTCCGCCGAAGGCCAGGACGTTTCAGCATATGACCGCGCAAACCTCATGAGCGCAAGCTATGACGAAACGCCACTTGGTATAGAAGCCGATGTCCGCATTCAGAATTTCCAGCGTGATTCCGCAAAGCGTGCAGGTATTTTCCATCACCTCATAACGCTGCCAACTTACCACACGGCGGCGCTGAGTACTGATAATCTCGCAAAGGATTATTTCGGCGAAATGGGCATGCTTGGTTATGTTGCGGGCGTTCAACGCAAGGAAATCCGTCAGGGCATCGCCTGCGTCAAGCACCAGAATATGTCAGGTTCCGACATCGGTGACGATCATAAGGAATATTTTGCCGGTGAAGCCGCTTTGAAGGCGGGCGGCAAAGACAATACGATGAACCAATTTAACCACGCCGCATAAGGAGCGATCGATATGGGCGAACCAGCACGCGCACGCGCTGTCCTTTCGACTGAGGACCTCACGCTCCTACGGCAGGCATTGCTGCATTATCTTGAAGTCATTCAGGACAAGCCTGAATCGGTCAAATTCGCGCGGCTGTATCACCGCCTTGGCAGCGCCGGCGGCAAATAAGCCCGCTTATTTACTAGAGTTTTCCTGGGGAGGAAAAGCAACTGACCGCCGGCAGCAATGTCGGTGGTTTTTTTTGATCCCTAAGCGCTAAATGTTCGCCGCTATTGCGCTGTCCACCCGCCATCAACCGAAAGATTTGTGCCCGTAATCGCACTCGCCTCTTCCCGGCACAAAAACACCGCAAGCGCAGCCAATTGCTCCACCTGCACAAATTTTTTCTGCGGCTGATTGGCCAGCAGCACATCGTTAATCACTTGGTCCCGCGTTAGCCCGCGTGCTTTCATCGTATCGGGGATTTGGTTTTCTACCAACGATGTCCAGACATAGCCCGGGCAGATATTGTTCACCGTAATACCTTGCGTAGCCACTTCAAGCGCGACCGTTTTGGTAAAGCCGGAAAGCCCATGTTTTGCGGCATTATAGGCCGATTTAAAGGGCGATGCGACGAGACTGTGCATCGACCCAGTGTTAATGATGCGGCCCCATCCTTTAGCCTTCATCGCAGGCAAGGCGGCCTTGGTCGTGTGGAATGCGGAGGACAGGATGATCGACAGGATCGCGTCCCATTTGTCGTCCGGAAACTCGTCCACCGGCGCAACATGCTGAATTCCAGCGTTATTGATCAAAATATCAGGCGATCCCAATAGGTTAGTGCATTCAGAGACCATAGCCCGGATGCTGTCGGGTACAGTCATGTCGGCCGCGGAATAATGCGCCTTTCCGCCGCTCACCTTGCTGAGTTCGGCAACATAGCTTTGTATCAGGTCGGCATCGCCGAAACCGTTTATCATCACATTTGCACCCTGCGCGGCTAAGGCACGGGCATAGCCCAATCCGATACCGGAAGTTGAACCTGTGATGAGTGCTGTCTTGCCTTTGAGGAACATATGCGCATGCCTTTACATTTAGGATGACGTTATCTTGCGCAATGCTCGGCTAAACGCAATGTTCCATCTGGATAATATGCAGCGGCACAACCAAGGACCGGATGCCGTGCAAGCGCAAAATCCAAATAGATGCAATTATGTGCAAGGTCTGTCATAAGCCCAAAATGCGTTTACAAGATTGTCACAATGTCACCGATTTTCGCCGTCTAGCAAAATCGCGCCTGCCTTCACCTATCTTCAACTATATCGATGGCGCTGCCGACGATGAACGCACCAAGAAGCGTAACACGTCGGCATTTGACGATTGCGACCTGGTGCCAAATATCTTGGCGGGCGTGTCAGAGATCGACATGGGCGTGACCGTCATGGGGCAGCGGATTGATATGCCGCTGATGTTGTCCCCCACCGCGTTGCAGCGCCTGTTCCATTGGCAAGGCGAGCGCGCTGTCGCGTCGGTCGCGCAGCAACATAACACTTGGTTTGGCATCTCCTCACTCGCCACCGTAAGCATTGAGGAAATAGGCACGACCATCAAAACGCCAAAAATGTTCCAGCTTTACATCCACAAGGATAAGGGGCTGAACACATCGATGATCGAACGCTGCAAGGCGGCAAAATTTGATGCCATCGCATTGACAGTCGATACGATCGTTTCCGGAAACCGCGAACGGTGCTTGCGCAGCGGCTTTACTTCGCCGCCGCGCTTCACACCTGCCTCGGTGATGAGCTACGCGATCCACCCCAAATGGGCGCTAAATTACCTGTTTCGCGAAAAGTTCGCCCTGCCCAATCTGCAGACCCATGTCGATGCGGGCACCAATGTCGCGGTATCGGTGGCGGAATATTTCAATACGATGCTCGATACATCGATGGACTGGGCCATGGCCGAAAAGATCCGTTCAGATTGGGGCGGTGAGTTTTGCTTAAAGGGCATTATGTCCGTTGAGGATGCAAAACGTGCCGTCGACATTGGCGCGACCGCAATCATGGTGTCCAACCATGGCGGGCGGCAATTGGACGGGTCGCGTTCCCCCTTCGATCAAATCGCCGAAATCGCCGATGCCGTGGGCGGGAAAATTGATATCATTTGTGACGGCGGCGTGCAGCGCGGAAGCCATGTGTTGAAAGCGCTGGCCGCAGGGGCCACTGCCTGTTCGGGCGGGCGGCTCTATCTATATGCCCTGGCGGCGGCTGGCCAACCCGGCGTGGAACGCATCGTCGGTAAATTACGGGACGAAATTGCGCGGGACATGCGGCTAATGGGTGTGAAGTCACCGGCGCAACTAAATCGGTCAATGCTGCGCTGGCGCTAACTTATCAAAAACCAGATAGCGATTGCCGCCAACAAAACCGCAAAGACGCGGCGGACAATCCGCGTCCTGTTCCCAGTGGATATCCATCCATGCGCCTGCGCCGCGAGTGCAACGATGACGAGATGCACAAAGGTGGCAATCGCGACATAGCTTGCAGACAGTAAAGCCGTTTGCGGCGCAACGGGCGCATTTTGCATTATATAGGCTGGTAGGACGGTTATAAAGAAAACAGCTGCCTTTGGGTTCAACACATTCAACAACAGCCCATGGCGAAACCATGCGCCGAGCGCATTTTTGCTTATGCGATCTGGTATGGGCTCATCTTGACCCGCCCATGTCTTCCACGCCAGCCAGAGTAAATAAGCGACGCCAGCATAGCGCAACAGGCTGAACAAAGCTGGAGAACGCGTCGCCAGCTCCGCCAACCCAATCGCCGATGCCGCAGCCAATATCGCGAGGCCAAGCGCAATCCCGGCTACTGCCGCAAATCCAGACCTTTTGCCTTCGCTCGCACTGGTCAACGCCAACCACGCCATATTGGGACCGGGGGTAAGCTCGATCAGCATTGTCATCACAAGGAAAGGCATGAAAAGTTCTGTCATCACACCAACGCATATCGCACGGTACGAAGACATAGTCGATTGCACTTGGCTTTAGACCGATAAGCCACCATCTAAGCTTCATGACATCCTTCTCTTTCCTTGATCTGGTGCCTGTTGTCGAAGGTGGGTCTGTCGCAACCGCGCTCGCCAATGCGGCTGATCTTGCGGCGCATGCCGAAAGTCTTGGTTTCACGCGCTATTGGGTCGCGGAACATCATGGCATGCGCGGCATTGCCAGCGCCGCCACCAGCGTCGTCATCGGACATATTGCCGCCGCAACGCAGACCATCCGCGTTGGCTCTGGCGGCATCATGTTGCCCAACCATGCGCCTTTAGTGATCGCGGAACAGTTTGGCACATTGGACGCGCTCTATCCGGGGCGGATTGATCTGGGGCTTGGCCGTGCCCCCGGGAGCGATCAGCGCGTTGCTGCCGCGATCCGGCGAACGCTCGACAGCGATCCCAACGCATTCCCGCGCGATGTGATGGAATTGCAGAGCTATTTCGCCGATGATGGCAAAACCGGAATTGTCGCAACACCCGGAGCAGGCGCCCAACTGCAACTCTACATCTTGGGCAGTAGCCTCTATGGCGCGCAGGTGGCCGCTGCTTTGGGTCTGCCCTTCGCCTTTGCCAGCCATTTTGCGCCACAAATGTTAGATGAGGCGCTGCACATCTACCGCAGCCATTTCCGCCCAAGCGCCGTGCTTGATGCGCCGCACGCGATGGCCGCGTTCAACATCATCGCTGCCGATACCGATGCGGAAGCGGAGTTTTTGGCAAGTTCATTGATGCAAAGCTTTGTCGCGCTGCGCACAGGCAACCCCCGCCAATTGCCACCACCCGTCGAAGGCTATGTCGCCTCTCTGCCCCCGCATTTTGCATCTGCGCTCAATGATGTCTTGTCCGCCAGCGCCATTGGTGCAGCGGACACGGTCACATCGGCGGTGCAGGCGTTTCAGGCGCGGACGCAGGCCGACGAAATCATCGTTGCTTGTTCTGTTTTCGACCATGAAAAGCGCAAGCGGAGCTTGGAAATAACGGCCGAGGTTTTTGCGCGGCTTTAATAGGATGCGTTAACAAAGATTTGCTGCTCAAGTGAGAGCCTTCACAACGTGATAGGCACCAGCCTGCGCTGGGGCGACATGGGAGTTTGTCGGATGGCGAAGGGCGGATATGTCTACATCATGGCCAGCGGTCCGCACGGCACCCTCTATATCGGCGTAACCGCCAATCTCCCACGCCGGATTTGGGAACATAAGAATGATGTCGGCTCCGAATTCTGCAAAGAAAATGGCTGTAAGATACTGGTCTATTACGAAGTTTTTGGCGACATTGAAGACGCCATCAAGCGCGAAAAAGCGATGAAGGTTTGGAAGCGTCGGTGGAAGACTGAATTGATCAGCCGCATTAACCCCGATTGGCGAGATTTGTATCAGGACCTGAACAAATAGCCATCTACCCAAACATCGCCTCAGCGTAGGCTGGGCCTATCACGTCTATCGGCTTACTCAACCACCCGATGCACTATACGGAAACACGTGATAGGCACCAGCCTGCGCTGGTGCGACGTAGCGTTTATCTAAAGGGTAATAAATTTAAACCCACCGTCGCCCCAGCGTAGGCTGGGGCCTATGACGCCTGTCGGTTTAAACAGCCACGCGACGCGCTACCCTGATACACGGTATAGGCCCCCGCCTTCGCTGGGGCGACCTATCTTCAATAGTTACGGCTATCTTAGACTCAATACACCCGCGGCTTCGGCTTAATATACTCGACATCATCGGTCAGCGTGTAATCATGCACCGGGCGGTAGTCGATTTTGACCTTACCGCCGGAGCCGCCCCAACCGTCAAACCAGGAAGCGGTGTGCTTCATCCAGTTGGCATCATCGCGCTCGGGGAAATCTTCGTGGGCATGGGCACCGCGGCTTTCCTTACGGTTGTTTGCGCTTTCGATCGTGCAGACTGCTTGTGCCATAAGGTTATCTAGCTCAAGCGTTTCAATGAGGTCCGTATTCCAGATCAAGCTACGGTCGGTCACATGGACGTCGGCGAGGCGCTTGTTGACCTTCTGCATTTCGACGACGCCTTCTTCCAACAAGGCGGTGTCGCGGAAGACGGCAGCATGCTTTTGCATTGTCCGCTGCATTTGCAAACGGATGTCGGCAGTCGGCGATCCGCCCTTTGCATTGCGGAACTTGTCGACGCGGGCCAGTGCAAGGTCAGCAGCGTCCGCTGGCAATGCCTTATGCGGCGCGCCTGGGGTCAGCGTCGATTTCAAATGCAAGCCTGTGGCACGGCCGAATACGACAAGGTCGATCAAGGAGTTGGAACCCAAACGGTTTGCGCCATGTACCGAAACGCAGGCCGCTTCGCCAACGGCATAGAGGCCCTGAACGATCACTTCGGGATCATTGCCGACCTTATTCACGACCTGGCCATGATAATTGCAGGGAATACCGCCCATATTATAGTGGACCGTTGGCGTCACAGGCAAAGGTTGGCGGGTTAGGTCGACGCCAGCAAAAATCTTACCGCTTTCGGTGATGCCGGGCAAACGCTGCGCCAATACCGCAGGGTCGATATGGTCGAGGTGCAGGTAGATATGGTCCTTATGTTCGCCAACGCCGCGCCCTTCGCGCATTTCAAGCGCCATCGAACGGCTGACAACGTCGCGTGACGCCAAATCCTTCGCCGATGGGGCATAACGCTCCATAAAGCGTTCACCTTCACTATTGGTCAGATAACCACCCTCGCCGCGTGCGCCTTCGGTGATGAGAACGCCAGCGCCGTAGATACCTGTTGGGTGGAACTGGACAAATTCCATATCTTGCAATGGCAGGCCAGCGCGCAAGACCATGCCGCCGCCATCGCCGGTGCAGGTATGCGCTGACGTTGCCGAGAAATAGGCGCGGCCATAGCCGCCGGTTGCCAGCACAACAGCGTGGCTCTTAAACCGGTGGATGCTGCCATCTTCCATGCACATGGCGATAACGCCACGGCATTCACCATTTTCCATGATCAGGTCGAGCGCGAAATATTCAATGAAGAAGTCCGCGTCATATTTCAGGCTCTGTTGATACAAAGCATGCAACATGGCATGACCGGTGCGGTCGGCGGCGGCAGCGGTCCGCTGAACGGGGGGGCCTTCGCCCATATTCTGCATATGGCCGCCAAAGGGCCGTTGATAGATGGTGCCATCGGCGTTGCGCGAGAATGGCACGCCCGCATGCTCAAGCTCATAAACCGCGGCAGGCGCCTCACGGACCATATATTCGATAGCATCTTGGTCGCCGAGCCAATCGGAGCCCTTAACCGTGTCATACATGTGCCAGGTCCAATGGTCTGGCGAGTTATTACCCAGCGATGCCGCAATCCCGCCCTGCGCCGCCACAGTATGCGAACGCGTTGGGAAGACTTTGGTAATGCATGCTGTTTTCAATCCAGCTTCCGCGCTGCCCATAGTGGCGCGCAGACCCGACCCGCCAGCGCCGACGACGACGGTGTCATATGTGTGGTCGATAATCTTATAAGCGTCTGACATCAGGCGGGAGCTCCGGTAAATGCGAGTTTTGCGACAACGAAAATGCCGAATACGGCGCTGGCGATGACGTAAAAGTTAAGGAGTGTCATGGCCGCGAACTTCAGGCCATCATCATGCA
>CAIPUN010000021.1 GCA_903868245.1 uncultured Sphingomonadales bacterium
ATTGCGTTACCGGCATAGATGGGGCGCGTGAACGTGTCTGCGCTCTCAACCGAAAGAATGTCGGAGATTTGCATAACATCCAGCAAAGCTGCCACGCGTGGCGCGATATTCTTGCCGTTCGATGTGGCAGGCGCAAGGAACGCGTCATGGCTTGCCATCAACGACACAACCAAGGGCGCGACATTCTCTGCAAGCTGCTGTGCATAAGCTGCGTCATCGGCAACATGCACGGTGCTAACGCCAGCGATCTTTGCAGCCTGTTCGGCGACCGCGCCGCAGCCAGAGCCCGCAACGAGGATATGTACTTCGCCCAATTGCGATGCAGCGGTGACGACAGCCAATGTTGCATCCTTTAACGATGCATTGTCATGTTCGGCATAAACGAGGGTCTTCATGCGGCCACTCCCATTTCCTTGAGCTTTGCGACCAACGCATCCACGTCGGCAACCTTGATACCCGCGCTGCGCACGGGCGGCTCGACAACCTTGAGCGTTTTGAGGCGCGGGCTGACGTCAACGCCATAATCAGCAGGTGATTTTTGCGCGAGTGGCTTTGATTTTGCCTTCATGATGTTCGGCAGCGACGCATAACGTGGCTCGTTCAAGCGCAGGTCAGTCGTAATGATGGCTGGCATCTTCAACGCCACCGTCTGCAAACCGCCATCGACTTCGCGTGCGACATGCACTTCATCACCGGACACGTTCACTGTGTTAGCAAAAGTCCCCTGCGGACGACCCGTCAACGCGGCGAGCATTTGGCCGGTCTGGTTGGAGTCATCGTCAATGGCTTGCTTACCAACAATGACGAGGCCAGGCTGTTCTTCTTCGACAATCTTTGCGAGGATCTTCGCAACGCCCAATGGCTCGACATCTTCAGCAATAACCAAGATTGCCCGATCCGCGCCCATGGCCAATGCGGTGCGCAGCGTTTCTTGTGCCTTGTCCGGTCCAATCGACACCGCGATAACTTCGGTCGCAATGCCCTTTTCGCGCAAACGCAAAGCTTCTTCGACCGCGATTTCGTCAAACGGGTTCATGCTCATTTTGACATTTGCCAAATCAACACCCGAACCATCGGGCTTAACCCGCGGCTTTACGTTATAATCGATGACCCGCTTAACGGGGACGATGATCTTCATGTGCTCATCCTTCCATACCGACTCAATAAGGCAATTGGATGCCTGCTTAATCTGATGCGCCTATGCTTACCGTTTACGTGAACGTCAAGTGCCTGATCTATGCATCCTGCCAAGCTTTAAATAGGCTGACGGTTCTCGCATCTTGCAAGAACCGTCAGACATGAATTTATGCCGCCTTGCGAACTTCCGCGACAATCTTCTGCGCTGCATCGCCAAGATCGTTGGCCGACACGATGGGCAGGCCGCTATTGGCTAAAATGTCCTTGCCCTGCTGCACATTGGTGCCTTCCAAGCGCACCACGAGCGGCACCGACAGATTTACTTCTTTGGCCGCCGCAACGATACCATCGGCGATGATGTCGCATTTCATGATGCCACCGAAGATGTTGACCAAAATGCCCTTTACGGCAGGGTCCTTCAGAATGATCTTGAATGCAGCGGTGACCTTTTCCTTCGATGCGCCGCCGCCGACGTCGAGGAAGTTGGCAGGGAATTCACCGTTTAGCTTGATGATGTCCATCGTTGCCATGGCAAGACCTGCGCCATTGACCATGCAGCCAATGTTGCCGTCGAGTTTAATATAGGCCAGATCATATTCCGAAGCTTCAACCTCGGCAGGGTCTTCTTCGGTCAAGTCGCGCAGCTCGGCGAGGTCCTTGTGGCGAAACATCGCGTTGCCGTCAAAACCGACCTTGGCATCAAGCACCAGAAGCTCGTCACCATTTTTACCTTCGCAAACCGCCAGTGGATTGATTTCGATCTGTTCGGCATCGGTACCGATGAATGCGTTGTAAAGACCGGCAAGCACAGTCTGCGCTTGCTTTGCCAGGTCACCGGTCAGGCCAAGCGCCTTAGCAACGCTGCGGCCATGATGGGGTTGCAGGCCAGCGGCCGGATCGATGACGATAGTGTGGATCTTCTCTGGGCTGTCATGCGCCACGTCTTCGATGTTCATGCCGCCTTCGGTCGACGCCACGACGGCAATACGGCTAGTCGCGCGGTCCACCAACAATGCGAGATAGAATTCTTGCTTAATGTCGGCGCCATCGGTGATGTACAGACGGTTGACCTGCTTGCCTTCAGGGCCAGTCTGTATAGTCACCAGCGTGTTGCCGAGCATGTCCTTAGCATGGGCCTCAACCTCATCCAGATTGAATGCCAAACGCACTCCACCCTTCGCGTCGGGGCCGAGTTCCTTGAACTTGCCCTTGCCGCGTCCACCCGCATGGATTTGCGACTTCACGACATAAAGCGGACCAGGCAATTGCTTCGCAGCCGCAACCGCTTCTTCAACGCTGAGCGCCGCGATACCAGCGGGGCAAGCCACACCAAATTTCGCAAGCAGTTCTTTGGCCTGATATTCATGGATATTCATGGGAGATTACATCCTCGACAATAAAGAGTTTCGCCGGTCGCTTAAGCACAGACGGGCGCTGAATGGAAGGGCTTGCGCTGATGTTTTTTGGTTGATGCAAAGGCGCAGAGCACGCAGAGAATTTGTCCTAAATTTTGCCTCATCCACGCATCTGCGTGCAAAAATTCAATGTAATAAATCGAGGGCAAGCAATGCACGACGAAGTGCATCGGCATCCATAAAGTGATGGGTAGCAAAACCGTTTTGGCCCGCGCTTAAGACATTATCATGATTATCATCGATAAAAATCGCCTCGCCCGGCTTTAGCCCGAAACGCTGCAACGCCAGCGCGTAAATGGCGGGGTCCGGCTTCACCAATTTTTCGACTCCTGATACAATTATGTCCTGAAAACGGTCGAATATCGGCTGTGTCGGACGAAAACCATCCCAGAATTCTGCGCCGAAATTGGTGATCGCAAATAACGGCACATCGCGTTCGGCGAGTTCCTCTACAATTTCCAGCGACCCTGACACAGGCCCGGGAATGGTTTCATTGAAACGGCTAGCGTAAGCCGCAATCCAATCGGCATATTTTGGAAATTCAGCGACCCGCTCGGCAACCATATCGCCCAAGGCGCGACCTGCATCATGCTGAAAATGCCATTCGGGGGTTACAACATGCGCAACGAAATATTCTAGCTCGTCCTTGTCCGTGATCAGCTTTGCAAAAAGATGCCTGAGATCCCATTCGAACAGTACTTTGCCGACATCAAAGACCACGGCGGTTATTTTAGTCATGCATTTCACCTCTTCTCGGTAAGGACTTAACGAAATCAAGGCGCAAAAAAACCGCCCGCGAATCAGATTCGGAGCGGCATTTTGCCTGTTCTAACTGCCCGCATCGCGCAGGCAGGAGCAAATTAACCCTGGCGCGCCTTGAAGCGTGGCTGGGTCTTGTTGATGACATAAGTGCGGCCACGGCGACGAATCACGCGGTTATCGCGATGGCGGCCCTTGAGCGACTTCAGAGAATTAACGACTTTCATCGGATTTACCCGTCTAATAAATGCATAAAGCTTGAATTGAAGGCGCGCTCCTATGGGTCGGGCTGCGGAAAGTCAAGCGCGATTGGCGCATCTTTGCGGATTCAGCCTCCACACATCGCTTGATATGGTAAAGGACGGGCCTAAGGATAGCTGCATGATGAAAATTGCTCGATTTTTGCCGCTTTTGACATTTTCTGCGTTGACCGCTTGCGTCGTGCCAACGGGACCTGTTGAGGTGACGCGCTACAACCGCGCGGCCGAAGGCGTCCCTTATGGCACGGGAAGTTTTGCAGTCACGCTTGTGGGCGAATCGGCTTCGGACCGGTCTCTTGCTGGGTCGCCATATCTGGCCGCTGTTGCACGCGAAATGCAGCGAATCGGCTATCGGGCTAATAGCGGAAATTCCGCCGTGATTGCCGAAGTGCGTTTTGGCGCAACTGAGGTTCGTCCCGGCCGCCGCGCGCCTGTGTCGGTTGGCGTCGGGGGGTCGACGGGTAGCTATGGTTCGGGCGTTGGTGTTAGCCTTGGTTTCAATCTGGACAATGGGTCATCAGCGCAGTTACAATCCAGCTTGGCGGTCCGCATTGTCCGGCGCAGCGACCAGGTGGTGATTTGGGAGGGCACGGCCGTGCAACTTGCCAAAGCAGGTTCACCCGCCGCGCAACCGGGGGTTGCCGCATCAAAATTGGCCGAAGCCTTGTTTAAGGACTTCCCCGGCGTGTCGGGGGAGACTATCCGCGTGCCATAAATTTAATTGCGAGAGCGAACCCAAAATGCCGATTATTGACATCAATGCCGCCTTCGACAGCGGCAATATTATCGTTCATGCCGTCGATGGTAATGTTGCGACGCTTGGCATCCGCCAGGATAAGGATTCGGAGTTCGCGCAATGGTTCCACTTCCGCGTGGCATGCACTGCTGGCGAAGAACTGGAGTTACGGATTACCGGACTGGAAAGCAGCGCCTATCCCGGTGGCTGGCCCGATTACCGCGCCTGTGTTTCCGAAGACCGCGAGTATTGGGGCCGCGCCGATACGACCTATGACAAGGCAAAAGATGGCGGTACCTTGACCATCCGTTATACCCCCGCAAGCGATCTTGCATGGTTTGCCTATTTCGCACCCTACAGCATGGAACGGCACCATGACCTGATTGCCGAGACAGCATCGCTTGAGGGCGTAACCTATCGCTGCCTCGGCCACAGCATCGAAGGCCAGCCGATTGATTGCATTGAAATGGGCGATGGTGACACGCAGGTCTGGCTCTATGCGCGGCAGCATCCCGGTGAAACTCAGGCCGAATATTGGATGGAAGGTGCCATCGATATGCTGACGGACCTGAGTGATCCGCACACCCGCGTGCTGCTAGAAAAATGCCGCTTCCATATCGTGCCCAACTGCAATCCGGACGGAAGCTGTCGTGGGCATTTGCGCACCAATTATCTGGGCGTCAACCTGAACCGTGAATGGGCCGAACCGTCCGCTGAGCGCAGCCCCGAAGTGTTGGCTATCCGCAACGCAATGGATGAATTAGGCGTGCATTGGGCTATGGACGTGCATGGCGACGAAGCCATTCCAGCCGCGTTTATGGCAGGGTTTGAAGGCATTCCTTCATGGACGGATGATCAGGGTGATCGCTACAATGCCTTCATCAATCGCCTTTCGGCGCGGACCCCTGATTTCCAGACAGAGCTGGGTTATACCAAGGCCGGTCCGGGCAAAGCCAATCTGTCGATGTCGACGAACCAATTGGCGGAGCGTTTTGGACCTTCGCACCAATGCGTCGCGATGACGCTTGAAATGCCTTACAAGGACACCATGCACGGTAATGATCCCGACCAAGGCTGGTCCCCCGAACGTAGCCGCTTGCTCGCCCGCGAATGCCTCGCGACCTTGGCGGAGATGGTTTAAACATTACTGTAACCACGGCTTCGCTTAAAATCTCTTCATCGATTTCATGACCTTGGCGATATGACCAACTTGCGTTAGGGCCCGGCCAAACAATTTAGGAATCCAAATATGCCGAAACTCATCCTCATCCGTCACGGCCAATCGCAGTGGAATCTGGAAAACCGGTTCACCGGCTGGTGGGATGTCGATGTCACCGAAAAAGGCGCTGCTGAGGCTTGGGCAGCGGGAGAGCTGATGAAGGCGAAGGGCATATCGCCGGATACTGCCTTTACCAGCGTGCAGACACGGGCCATCAAGACCTTGAATCTCGCGTTGGAGGCCATGGGGCGTTTGTGGGTTCCGGTGACCAAGAATTGGCAATTGAACGAGCGGCATTATGGCGGACTAACTGGCCTAGATAAGGCAGAGACAGCGGCGAAGCATGGCGAGGATCAGGTGAAGATCTGGCGCCGCAGTTTCGACATTCCGCCGCCGCCGCTTGCGGCAGGGTCGCCATATGACCTTTCATCTGATCCGCGTTATGCCGGCATTGATATTCCGGCGTCTGAAAGCCTGAAAGACACAATTAATCGCGTTTTGCCATATTGGGAAAG